>NZ_WTZR01000001.1:0-192843 GCF_009889665.1 Candidatus Hikarchaeum yamanae
CATTCAAGAGCCAGCAGCATTCCTGCCACTCTTTGAAGAACTCTTCTGAGTTCCGAGCGAAACCCGCTCATTTTTTTCTTTCCAAATAAGAGAGTAACAACTATTTTTATTGTTGATTAAAAATGCCGGTTCGCAGATTTGAACTACGGACGGCTCGATCTTCAGTCGAGTGCTCTCCCAGGCTGAGCTAAACCGGCTTAGTGTTGAATGGGTAGAGAGTAAGAAAAAGGATTTCGAACTTTAAAAAGAACCAAGTGAAGAGGGATTATTAAAAGAGTGGCATAATATGAAGGAGGATCATGACAAAACTCCACCAAACCACTCATGTGGACATGGCCCAATCTGTCCGGGGAGAGGAAGATTGCGTAGCCGTATCCAAATGAACTCAGATTGTCTGTAAATATATAGCTAGCTGTTATCGAAAGATTGTTGAGAAATAGAGATATTATAAGAGCTACTCAAGGGGCATGCTTTTAAGGATATCACGTTTTTCGATTGCAGTGACTGCTGCAACTAGGTCTTCTTGGTTTAGAACAGTTCTATCTTCACTCAAGGCTTCTAGTACGGCTTCTCGTAGGACGAGTCGGATATCACTACCAGAAAGTCCCTCTGTCAAATCTGCAAGAGTAGATGGCTCGAAATTTTCGATTGCCATGTATTTTGTTGTGACTTCAAATATTTTCTCTCGCATGTTGATGTCTGGGAGGGGGAAATGGACTATATCGTCGAACCGCCTCCAGGCCGCGGTGTCAAGTTGGTCAGGGTGATTTGTAGCCCCGATAAGAAGGACTTCGTCTCGAACGAGGCTTACTTCGTCTATACTTTTGAGTAATGTATTTACAGCACGTTTCAATGCCGCGTGTTCATCAGATCTTCGGGTTTTTGCGACCGAGTCGAACTCATCGACAAATAGAATGCAAGGAGACAGGCGTTTTGCGACTTCAAATGTTCGATCGATGTTTTTCGAAGTTTCACCTAAGTATTGGCTTGTCATCATGGAGAGTTTTACTTCTACAAAAGGTAAACTAAGAGAATGTGCTAAGGCACGGGCAACAGAAGTTTTTCCAGTCCCAGGAGGGCCTATGAATAATAATTTTCCAACCTCTCTGAGTCCAATTTCGGCCAAATAGTCACGATTTTTTATAGCTAAGCGTATTTTTTCAAGTTCGTCGGTTTGGTTGGTTGTCAATACCAGATCGGGAAGTTTCGTTTCTATTTCTTCTGGTGCCTTTATATCGACTAATTCTAGCATTTCTTGATCATCTTCAGTGAAATATTCAGATAGAAGGCTGTCTATCCAGAAACGGTCTGCTTGGATTGGCCTGTTTGAAGTATTAGAGTCCTCATAGGAAATACCTAGAGAATCATTTTCTTGAAAAATATATGCCAGTGTGGGGTTGGTGAGGATGAGATCGGGTGTGGTATTTTTTAAGAACCATTTTTCTGCGAGATCGAGTTGGGTTAAACACATTTCACCACTAAAATTATCTTTTTCGGTGAACATCAAATCACTAATAGAATCCCACGGAGACTCGACTCCTGTTGCTTTTTTTGCCATATTTTCAGTTACAGAGAGAGGGCGTTTTATTTCACCTTTTTTATCAAATGCTTTCCTGATTTGAGGAGGCAGGTCGTCAGGGGTCAGATTTGATAGTTCAGTGTAGTGTTTCGCTGTTAGTAATAGCTCAACGATGGCGATGGTACTGTCATTCATTCTCCAGGAAGTAGTATTCAAGGGCGCATAAGTACATCGAGATTGATGTAGTAAAAAGGAGAGATGTTTATGTTCAGAGGATCTGTTTAAACTATTGTAATGAGTACCAAAATCAAGCCAGTTATTGTTGCAGCTATGAGGACTCCGCAGGGGAAGAGAAATGGTATGTTTTCAAGTACAAGAGGGGAAAACCTGTCTATCGAGATCATAAATGAGGTTCTCCAAAAAACCGAGGTTGAACCGAAAGAAGTTGATGACCTTGTATGGGGATGTGCATTGCAACGGGGAGAGCAAGATAACAATATAGCTAGAATTATTGGGTTAATGTCTTCATTAGGGGAAAGTGTGCCTGCGACTACAATCAACAGATGGTGTGCGTCTTCTTTGCAAGCTATAATGACAGGTAGTGATACAATTAGTGCGGGACAAAGAGAATGTGTGATTGCAGGTGGGGTGGAACATATGACCCGAGTTCCAATGGATGAAGCTTCTTCATTTGCTAAAATACATCCAGAATTTATGCAAAAATACAATATATTTGAATTGCAGATGGGTATGACTGCAGAAGCTGTCGCGGGAGAATTTAACATTTCGAGAATGGATCAAGATTTGTATTCACTTAGAAGTCATGAAAAGGCAAATTCCGCGACGAAAAGTGGTAAATTTAAAGAAGAAATTGTTCCGATAGAAGTGGAAGGAGAAATAAAAGATGAAGATGAGGGAATTCGAGAAAATACATCTATAGAAAAACTTGAGAAATTGCAGCCAGTATTCAGAGGGGATGGGACGGTTACAGCAGGCAATTCATCTCAAATTTCAGATGGGGCGGCGGTAGTTATGATAACGAGTGATAGTTTTGCAAAAGAGCGGGGATTGGAAGTATTAGCAGCAATAAATAGTCATACTGTTGTGGGAGTAGATCCACGTCTGATGGGGGTGGGTCCCATCCCAGCCACACAAAAGTTATTGTCTCGTGTTGACAAGCAAATTGGAGATATCGATCTAGTTGAATTGAATGAGGCATTTGCATCCCAGTGTTTACACTGCCAACGTGAATTAAAAATACCAGAGGAAAAATTCAATGTGAATGGGGGGGCCATAGCAATTGGGCATCCATTGGGAGCGACTGGTGCTAGATTGCCAGTATCGCTGATTCACGAAATGAATAGAAGAGATGTAAAGAGGGGTTTGGCGACTATGTGTGTGGGGTTGGGACAAGGGGCTGCCATGATATTTGATAGAGATTAGATAATGGAAGGGAATAGACTCATTGCGGTGAAGAAAATAATTGTTGTTTCTAGACAGGGATGTGAGAATCAAGTTGAAAATATAAAACAATGGGCTTCTAAAGAGGGTATTGAGTTTTTGGCAGTTCAAACTGGAGAAAATATTGATGAGAATGGTGGCGAGTGGGAAGGGAGAACTATCGGGATTACTATTGGGGGAGATGGAACATTTCTAGAGGGGGTGAGAATATTTTCACCTAAAAAAATTCCATTTATTGGGGTGGGTTCGGGGACGTTGTCATTTCTAGCTTGCGTGGAGCCGGAAGAAATTTTTGATGCATTAGAAGAAATTTTCCAAGGAAAGTCAAATATTGATGAACTTCAAAGGGTTTCGGTCAGGGTTGATTCTTTTGAAGCAGAGGGTCTTAATGAAGTTGTCATAGGTCACGTCTGGCCAAAAAAACCAACTGAAAGGAAAATCAGCTCAATTGATGTGTTTGTAGGAGAAGAACATATAGGAAAATATGATGGCACAGGCATTGCGGTGACAACTCCCACGGGGTCTACAGGGCTTTCTCTGTCGGCAGGGGGGCCAATACATTATCCTATGTTAAATGAAACGATTCAGTTGACACCGCTGCACACACATAATATAGGAGTTCGCCCGTTAGTTTTTGGGGCAGGGACAGAGCTCAAAATAATACCAGATACTGAAGTTTATGTGTTGGTTGACGGAGGGAGGGTTACAAATTTACTTAAGACCAAAAAAGTGATCACCATTACTGGTTCAAAAATGCCAGCATATCTGATTAAGACATCTCAAAGTAGAGGATTTTTTGATAGGTTGGGAACGAATTTGGGATGGGGAATTAGAAGGGGAGGGGGGGAAATGGACCAAATAAATGGATATAGAGAAAAAACATTTGAAGAGGTTGCTTTAGAACTAGCTAGAAACGCTGCGGTGGGTGCAGGGGACGTTCTTAGAGAATTGCATCGGAAAGAAGAGATAGAGATATTTGAAAAGGCAAAAGAGGAGAAGGTGACAGAGGCAGATTATCTTTCTGAAAATATAATCACATCTTTAATTCGGAGTGAATTTCCAGATCATGATATCATATCGGAGGAAACTGTTTGGGAAGATAATAATTCAAAGTATAGGTGGGTAATAGATCCATTGGATGGGACGGGGAACTTCATACACAAAAATCCCAATTATTCTGTTTCTATCGCTTTGTTGGAAGAAAATGATCCGTTGATTGGGGTCATTTACATTCCAGAAATTGATCAGTTGTATTCTGCCGTGAGAGGGGAGAATGCAATGGTTAATGGAAATGTTATTAAAACGACGAACAGAGAGGAAATTCGAGAAAGTATGTTGATTACAGGTCACGATCCAAAAGGGGAATTGTTATCGAGTTTATACCCAGTGGTAAAGGGGGTGAGGAGATATGGTTCTGCTGCGATCAATCTGGCGTACTTGGCGTGCGGGAGTGCAGATATCGTGTGGGAATGGGATACAAATCCATGGGATGTTGCGGCAGGTATCTTGATGGTTAAGTGTGCAGGAGGGAGGGTTACTAAGAAAAATGGGGAAGAATATATATTAGATTTTAAAATTGACAACGTCAACGAACTGTTGGCTTCTAATGGTCAGCTTCATTCGAATGTTTTAGTGGAAATTAATAAAGACTAGTCGTGGGGGTGGAAAAGTTTTATTGCTGTTTTTACATCTTCTTTTCGTCCGAGAAGTGTGATGTGATCTCCACGTTCTAGGGTAAAGTCCCCATGGGGAATGATATCTTCACTGTCACGTCTGATGAGCGCTATGAGACAGCTAGAAGGTAGAGTAGAAGCAATGGAACTAACTGTTTTTCCGGTGAAGTGGGAAGATGTTAATATTATTTCTTGTACATCACCTGTGCGGCTTAGTTCAGTCATCCATGCGTTTAATGCGGGTCGCTCGATTATATTGTCTATTGCAAGTGCAGTGGCATGGGAAGATGAAACTGCTATTACACCCATATCTTCAAATTGGGGTACGTTATCAGGATTATTAACTCTAGAAAAGATTGTATCAATGCCAAATTCATTTTTGGCCAATTGAGATATCAGAAGGTTTGCTCCATCATCTCCTGTGGCCGCAATGAGTATTTTTGCATTGTTTGCTTTGGCTTTTTCTAGGGTCTTTATACGAGTCCCATCTCCAAGTACTGCGGAAAAGCCACCAGAAGATAGTGATTCGATCTGAGCTTCGTCTTGTTCTATAATCAAAATACTCTCTCCGCGGTCGGATAGGCGGGAAGAAAGGGAACGGCCTACTCTCCCACCTCCAATAATTATTACACGCATAGGTATCACATCTAAATATTCTGCTATATATCTAGAAAAGCCGGCTTCTAATGAAACTGTTGTGAAAATGACTAGAAACACGGTTCCAACGACTACACTTGCTTCACGAATGAGACCCAGGGATTGGAGATGTATAGCGAATAACATAGATATTGATGCGGGAATGATTCCACGGGGGGCCACCGCCATCATAAATATTTTTTCAGCCAGAGTGAATCGATTTCCAGTTATTGAAACATAAACAGATAGAGATCGGACAAAGACCATGATGAAGACCACAACCAATACTCCAGAAATGCCTAGGGAAAATAGAATTTGTAGATCGAGTAACGCTGCCAAGATTATAAAAATAAAAGAAAGAACTAACAAAGTTATATCGCCTTTAAACTCAGAAATTTCACGTTCGTAGGGGATTGAAGAATTTCCGATCATAATCCCCGCAGTGGCTGCTGCGACTATCCCAGATTCAGGAGTGATGTAATTTGAAATTGCAAACGAAGCGATTGCGACCATTAAAACCAATAATCGGGTTAGCTGAGGGGCATTTGAAGGAGGAATGAGAGATAATTTGAGGAAATTCAGTAAAGCAAATGCGGTTAAAATACCAACCAAGAGTCCGACCCCAAATTTAAGAACGAAAATTGGGAGAAGGTCGAAAATGGAACTTGTATTCATCAATATTGCTTCAAAAAAGACAATAGCCAAAATTGCAGCAGTAACATCGTTTATTATCCCTTCTGTTTCTAGGATTGTAGCAACCCGTTGTCGTACAGGTACCACTTTTAAAATTGGCATGATTACAGTTGGGCCAGTGGCGATCAACAGAGAACCAACAAGTAAAGAAACCATCCAGTTTACATTGAGTAAATAATGCACGAGTGCAGCAGTTCCAATTAATGAAACAGCCGCTCCGATCGTTAGAAGTCTTGCCGTCTCGGTGGGAATTTTAAGGAGTTTTTTTATTCGGATGTGGAATGCACCTTCAAAGATAATTATTGCCACAGATATCCCTACGATATCATTTAAAGCATTCCCAAAGGATAGTGGATTGAGGAGGCCAATTCCATAGGGTCCGAGTAGGACGCCGAAAGTTAATAGAAAAACTACACTAGGTATTGAAAATCTAGCCGCGATGAGTTGGGCTACCACTCCTGCAATGATTATAACTGAGAATATGGTAATTAGGTTTGACTCGATCATATTAAATTGGGAAGGTGAAAGTGTGGAAAATTGAAGTCACTATTCAAGAATACATACTTTTAATCTCTTTGGTATATTTATCCAGGATATTTCTCCGTTTCTTTTTGAGGGAGGGAGTTAGTAGATCATTTTCTTCTGTGAATTCCTCAGGAATGATACGGAATTGTTTGATTTGTTCGTGGGGTTCGAAATTTAAATTAAGCTCATCTATAATTTTGGAAAAATGATCGATTGTTTTTTGATGTGTGCATAAATCATTGATATTAAGAGAGGGTTCGTCTGCCCAAGATTCCAAAGCTGCGGCGTTTGGGACCAACAGTGCGCTAATGAATTTCTTTTCATCCCCAATGACGATGCTTTGTTCGACAAATTCATTTTGAGTGAGTGCATCTTCCAGTGGAGTTGGTGCGATGTTTTTCCCAGTTGAAAGGACCAATATTTCCTTGATACGTTCTAAAAATGTCACATACCCGTCGGGTTCTAGTAAAACCATATCTCCCGTTTTGAACCAATCGCCTTCGAAGGATTCTTTTGTTTCTTTGGGTTTATTCCAATATCCAGAAAAAACACTAGGGCCACGAACGAGAAGTTCCCCAACTTCACCTAAAGTTGAAAATTCAGAATCTTTTCCAGAGGTAGGGTCTATTTTAATTTCGAGATTTGATAAAGGAGGACCGACAGATCCTATACGTGGAGCGTCGGGGTGATTAACAGTGATTACAGGAGAAGTTTCAGATAGACCATATCCTTCCAAAACTAAAATACCGGCCCCATGGTATAGTGCGCATAAATCTTTAGAGAGTTTTCCCCCACCGCTTATTAAAAATTGGATATTCCCCCCAAGTGCGCTTTTAACTTTAGAATAGACAAGTCGATTGGCTATGGCATGTTTAATTGATAAAGCAGGGTTTAGATTGGTTGAATGTGCTTTTTGTTTGGCTATTTTAACCGCCCAATTGAAGATTCGTAATTTTGCAGAAGATGCGGATGCTTGGTCCCTCATTGCAACATACATTTTTTCATATACACGGGGGACACTGGATCCTGCGGTTGGGCGGACTTGAAGAAAATCCTCTTTGAGTGTGTCAGGACTTTCGGCATAGGCTATTGTTGCGCCACTTTGGAGCATTAGGAAATGCCCCGCCATTCGTTCCAAGATATGTGACAAAGGTAGGAAAGAGAGAATTCGAGTAGAACTATCAAGAGTGGGGGATCCGGGGTTGCTGCTACGAGGGCCAAACCGTAACTGAGAATAATCAACATTGGATTTTATATTCGAATGAGTCAACATGACTCCTTTTGGGACCCCCGTCGTGCCGGAAGTGTATACCAATGTTGCGAGGTCAGAGGGGGATTGTGCGTCGATCCAAGATTTATATTTAGAATCTTTGAAAGATTTCTTTCCAAGGGAATAGACATCCCCAAGGGTGAGAACTTTTTTGGGGTGTTTTGAAGAAAGAGCGTCGATACTGATGATGAATTTAAGAGATTTTGCGCTTTTTGTTTTTAATACTTTTTTTACTAAATCTTCATTTTCTGCTATGATCCCTATGGATTTTGAATCAGTGAGCAGATAGTCGATCATGGAGGGAGAGGAATTTGGATAAATAGTAACAGGGACCCCTCCTGCAGATAAAATGGATAGGTCTGATTGTGCCCACTCCATCCTAGTATTGGAAAATATTGCGACTTTACTTCCTTTTCTAAGGCCCAAATCACGTAACCCGGTCGCGATGTACTGGACAGTTGAATTTAAAGTGGAGTAGCTTAATGTGGCAAATTCATTGACTTTTGCAGGGGGGAAAGCGATTTTTGATAAACTTCGGTTATAAATACCACCTTTATACATTTGAGCAGGTAGGTCTTTATGTAATTTTGCGCTCTCCGCGAACATTTTTGATAGTGTCAAATCCCCAAGTAGAGTTCCTTGTCCGATGTCTTTCCAACTCATGAAGAAATGTTATGGTTCACGTAGCATGAGTCTTACCCTAGATTTAAAGGTAGGCGGTTTAAATTACACATAGGTTTAACGGTTAATAGCATAATAATGGGAATTTATACAAAAATGGGGAGGGTATTCGGAGGATATCGGGGGAAAATGTTGGTTATTGTTGCGATGGGGTGGGCGATAACACAGACGGGTAGATTCTTACTACCCCCTTTGTTGCCAATCATAATGGAAGAGGTAGAAATATCGGTGTTAATTGCAGGGGTGGTTTTAACAATTATGCAAGTGGTATATGCAATCGCACAGTACCCAAGTGGGAAGTTGTCGGATTGGAGTGGCAGACCAATTATTATAATTCCAGGAATGATTCTGATAGGGTTGAGTTTTTTCATTATTGCAGGGATAACAACTACATTTATGTTGGTGTTTGCAGTGGCATTGTTAGGACTAGGAAGGGCCATGTATAATGTTCCTTCAAGGGCTTTGATTTCAGATTTATATACAGGGAGGAGGGGAAGGGCCATGGGTATATTTACAGCGGGGAGTGATTTGGGAGGCATCTTTGCAGGGATACTTTCAATTATTTTGGCGATGGTATATTTGGTATTGGTAGAAGGCATACCCAATTGGAGAATTGTTATGGGTATTTGTGGGATTGCTAGTTTTGTGTTGGTAGGAACTTTCGTGGGGATAAATCGAGAAAAGTATAAATGGGATTGGAGAATTGCAAAAAAGGTGAAATCGTCGGTGAAAGATGATGTGAGGTATATAGTAGGTGAGAGAGATCAAAGGGAAACTATCTTGGCTTTTGCTTTGTTTATTTTCGTTGCCACTGCGATGGTGAATTTTCTTCCATTATATTTGATAGAAGGGAAAGATTTTGAGATAGAGATTGCGGGATCTATTTTTGGTTGGTTTTTTTTATTAGGGATGGTGGTTAAACCGATAATAGGGGCGTTATCAGACCGTGCCCCCAGGTATTTAATTTCAATAGGAGGGTTATTTGTAAGTGCAGGGGGGGTCGGTTTGTTAATCATTGTGGACTCAGTGGTAGGAGTAATGATTGCCATTGCCATTTTTGCAATAGGATATAAAGGACAATTTCCAGTTATTGATGCTATTTTGATGGATTCGGCGCCGGAAAGCTCGACGGGGAGTCACATAGGTGCGGCGAGGAGTATATTCTTCACATTAGGGGGGTTGGGCGCGGCGTACATGGGATTTGCAATACAAAATTATAGTTATACAGTGGGAATGGCAGGGTTGGGAGTGGGTTTATTACTTGCAGCTTTGTTATTAATTCGAAACTATCAGAATTCGTAGATATGAGAAGGAATTATTTGGGGAAAATGGGAGTTCCAATCTGATAAGAGGACGTGGGTTTTCCAGGGAAGTTGACGTATCGGTCTAATTTATCATAAGCATCCTCCAATACATTTGAACCATGGAAAAGGAGTGCTGAATTGAAATTATATTGTAGTATTTTCTCCAAAGTTTCTTCTGCTTGGTTTAAATTTACAGTATGGACAGCGGGTGGGAGGTGGAATTGGCCAGCTGGAAGCCCCCGTTGATCGGCTCCAGAGATTGCATCTCCGGGTATGAGGATTTTGGCTTTTTCATCTATTAAACCATAATTATCATTTTTATGACCGGGGAGATATATCGTCTGGAACCTACCAATCTGTTCCCCTTCTTGGTACCGGTAGTCGGGGGTGTGTTCGGAGGGGAAATCGGACTCCACAGGGACCCAAGTTTCTACATCATAAGTGTCGACTAACGCGTCGAAAGCGCCTACGTGGTCTCCATCCCCATGGGTGATGATTAACCTACCAGGTGTTAGGCCAGATTCTTCAATTCCTTTGAGCAATGCCTCGATAGTATCTCTTCGGGCACAATCAACTAAAGTTGGGACATCGTCATCGAATAGATATGCACGGTATCGGTTGTTTCCTTCAGCGACTAGACAGGTTATGTCATAAACACCTGGAAAAATTTCTTCAACAGACATACTATAGATATTAATGTCGAAGATAATGATAGTTATCCTTTAAATTAAATTTTTAAAAAATGTGTTTGTTTTAAGTTGATCGGGGGAATATTGCAAATATGGAAAAATATAAAATAGCGTCTATTGAGGAGATGGAGAAGGTAAAATCGAAATTTACTGAGGTTTTTAATTCAGGTTTGACAGAGGTATTGGAATTAAAAACTATGAGGGGGAAATTTTGGTTTGTCCCACCAGGAGAAGAGATAGTTTTCCACAAACATGGCGTCCAAGAAGAAATATATTATCAGATAAAAGGACCAGGTAAGATATTATTTGGAGAGAATAGAGAAGAGGTAGTTGAAGTGCCAGAGGGATCCATAGTTAGTGTCCCTCCAGAAACGTGGAGGCAAGTGATAAACGACACAGAAGAAGAACATATTTGGCTTATAATAGGTTCGCCCCCAATAGATAAAGATGGAATTCATTGATCAAATTTAGTGAGTGTGTAAAATTCTCTAAATTTTTTCTTTTATAATTAATTATGAATCAAAAAAATCTGTTAAATGTTATTGGGAATACCCCAATAATCAAACTGAATAAAATAGTTCCAGTAGATGCTGCGGAGGTTTGGGTTAAACTAGAGGGGTTGAATCCAACAGGATCTTATAAAGATCGACTTGCCATGTCAATTTTACAAAATGCACTCGAACGGGGGGATGTCCAAACAGGGCAGAGGGTAGTGGAATATACCGGAGGGAGTACAGGAACTTCATTAGCATTTGTTTCTGCAATTCTTGGTTTGGAATTTACCGCAGTATTTTCTAATGCTTTTGCAAAAGCAAAACAACAATCAATGGAAGCTTTTGGAGCGGAGGTAGTTGTGATAAACAGTCCAGGGGGTAAAATTACACCAGAATTAATTCAAAAAATGAAAAACAAAGCGTATGAGTTGGCCGAACAGCCAAATACTTTTTATGCGGATCAATTTAATTCTCCAGATATTAAAAACGGATATGAATCACTGGGAGTGGAAATAGCCAGTCAACTAGAAAATAAAGCAGATGTATTGTGTGCTGCCGTGGGGACAGGTGGTGCATTGATGGGAACATATTCGGGCATGGTTAGTTCGGGTATGGATCCGAAGTTAATTGCTTTAGAACCATTACAATCTCCTTTGTTAACCACAGGAGAGGGGGGGGCGCATAGGGTAGAGGGTATTGGGCTTGGATTTGAACCTCCATTTTTAGATAAAGAAAAAGTAGATGAGATGCGGGCAATAGATGAAGAAGACGCATTTGAGATGTGTAGATTATTAGCTAAAGAAGAAGGTATCCTGGGAGGAGGTTCTACTGGGTTAAATGTTTGTGCAGCAATTGAAATAGCTAAAGAAATTGGACCGGGTAAAAGGGTTGTAACTTTAAATTGTGATAATGGATTGAAATATCTGGGTGGGTATATTTATTCGTGAGGGGTATGGGAATAAAATAATTAGATATACCCAGGGACTTGGATCACATAATGCCCATCTTCTTGAATTGCAATAATACATTCATCTCGGTTGTATAGCTCCATTAAATTGAGTTCGTACTGGCCCGGTTCAAGAATTTTAATACTTTCAAATTGAGTACTCAACTCAACTTGGAGTTTTTCTATATATTCAGGGGAGGGGGGAGAAGGAGTAGGAGGTTCGTAATGATAATTTAAATTTAAATTTTGAGGAGAAGAAGGGGGAGAGTGGTCTGGGGGAGCTTCAATGATTGATGATTTATGGAAAAGTTCGGGGTCGGCCCCAATGGGAATGAATTGAAATTTCTTCCCCCCACAAACAGTGCAGCCAGCTAGCATTTTTTTGGAGCCATCAGAAAATAATTCCCCACAACTAGTACATTGGTGTGGCATTAGCTTTGAGATATGAAAGTTGTTATCAACTTTTCATCTTTATGAAGTGTTTCGATTCGGTTTGCAGGCCCGATGACAGTTAATTTGGAAGGTGTTCTTCTTCCCATTAACTTATTGATAAATGCAGACCCACTAGGGGTGGTGGGGAGGTGTGTTTCAATCTCAATTCCGGTGAATCCATCAGGATTAATTTCAGACATAGTTACCTCAATAAGTTTGGATTCTTCATCAGGTGAGAGGCCGGTTTCTAGTATAACAATTTTATCACTCCGAACACCATCTAAAATCATTCTAATTTTTTCCATCGTGGTTAGTTCATCCATTTTTTGGCTGCTAATTAGATCAATTTGTATTCCAGTTTTTTGTTTTAATTTTTGCATAGTTATCACCCGAAATAATCTGCTATTTTATCATACACTTCATCCATATTTTCCCCTTCTAATGCAGATAGTGGTACGGTTTTGTGTTGGGGAAAGGATTGTTCAATTAAAGTTGGATCTGACTTCTTCAGATCAATCTTATTAGCAAAAATTAGAACGGGTAGTTTCCTACTTTCTATAATGCCAATCAACATTGTGTTGACTTGAGTGAATGGATCTTGTGTGGAATCTAACACATAAATTACCCCATCAATATCTTCACGCAACCAATGCATAGCTTCTGCAACTCCTTCGGTGGCTTCGCGGGAACGGCGTATCGCGTCTTTCTTAGACATTCCAAAATCAAGAAATTCACGATAATCAATTTTGGTGGTCACACCGGGAGTGTCTACGATATCGATAGTGACAATTTTACCATTCCGTTCGATTTCTATATTCTCTTTTCTTCGAGCCCTACGGGTCTCGTGGGGAATTTTACTTTCTGCCCCAACAATATCACCAGTCCAGTCTCGTACTATACGATTTGCGAGTGTTGTTTTTCCTGCGTTTGGTGGACCATATATCCCAATACGTTTTGGTTTGGACCCAGAAAAAAGTTTATCCGTCGCTCGCGAAATGCTATCTCTAAGTTGTTTTAGTAAACCCATCATTTACATTGCCTCACAGATGAAACCAAATTATACTATATTTGGCATCTTCTCATCTATAACATAAATGCTATGTCTAATCACTTAAACTTATGTCAGACATATGTCAGCCACATACGTTGTGCACAACGGTACCCCTTCATTTCCGGTGGAATCAATTTTTTTGAAGTTTTTGTTGAGAATGGGAATAAATATATTTTATTTCATCTTTTTTTCGTTTGATTTTAAATGTTATTTTCATGTTTTTTTCGGTGAAATTTTTATCTTTTATAGAGATGAATCGTAATAAATATTTTCTTTTTAAAAATATAGATATAAAAAATAATTTAATAAATAATTCCAGTGGAAACGAAAGGGGGTGGGGGACCATTTCTACTGGAATTTTCAAAAACCATCTGTTATAAACAAACAACAAACCAAACGATATCTGTTGATTTTATATAATTTATATATTTTGTATATACATTTTTATTTTTTAATAAATATTTTTAAAAGAAACCTTTATTTCTATTGGAAATATATGAAGATATTACTGGAAATTTATAAAAACGAGGCAAAATCATGGACGACACTCCCAAAAACAATACCCAATATATTTCTAATCAAAATTCAAACCCCTCTATTACTGGTGGTTTGTTTGAAAATTTACTCAGTGTTGAACCAATTTTTAATAACAAAGAATTGTTAAGGCATTCTTTTACACCCGATACTCTACCCCACCGCGATTCCCAAATTCAAACTTTAGCTAGCATCCTTGTAGCAGCACTCCGTGGAGATACTCCTTCAAATATCCTTATTTATGGGAAAACAGGAACTGGGAAAACAGCAAGTGTTAATTTTGTCACCCGTGAGTTGGAACAAACTTCTACTCATTATGATATCCCTTGTGACGTTAAATTCATCAACTGTGAAGTTGTTGATACAAAATACCGAATTTTGGCAGAACTAGCTAATACTTTTATTGATAAAAATATAGAATATATACTTAAACAAATCTCCAAACTCGAGGTGTCTTTAACTAATTCTCCAAACACATTCCCCACCAACGACCAACAACTACAATTGGAGGAAATCTCCAAACTTAAAGACGATCTTAAGTCCTTCACAAAAGTACCCATGACCGGATGGCCAACCGACACTGTATATTCCACCTTAGTCAAAGCGGTCGATTACCGAGAGCGCGTCGTTGTTATCATCCTCGATGAAATAGATAAACTTGTAGAAAAAAGTGGGGACGATATCCTTTATAATCTTTCCCGAATGAACTCCGATTTAGATCGATCTCGTGTGTCGATCAAAGGAATTTCCAACGATCTCACTTTTACAGACTACCTAGACCCCCGTGTTAAATCCTCATTAGGCGAGGAGGAGATAATCTTCCCTCCTTATGATGCACATCAATTAAATGATATACTCCAAAATCGTGCAACAATCGCATTTAAAGAAGGTGTTTTGGCCCCTGGTGTAATCCGTATGTGCTCCGGATTCGCCGCACGAGAACATGGAGATGCACGACGCGCACTGGATTTACTACGTACTGCTGGTGAGCTTGCAGAGCGCTCGGGTGGTAGTGAAGTAACCACCGATTATGTAGAAGCGGCACAGGAAAAAATAGAACTCGACCGGGTTATCGAAGTCATTCGAACTTTACCAGATCAATCTAAATTTGTACTTTTTACAATTCTAGTTTTAACCACAAAGGATGTTTCTCATATCACCACGGGGGAAGTATATAATTTATATCGCCAACTTTGTAAAAACCAAGAATTAGATGTCCTAACCCATCGGAGGGTCACCGATCTAATTTCAGAATTGGATATGTTAGGGATTGTAAATGCAATAGTTGTGAGCAAAGGTAGGTATGGGCGAACCAAACAAATCACTCTATCCGTTCCCCAAGCCCATGTTGAAAAAGAATTACTATCCAACCAACGCAACCAACGTCTATTCGCCGGTTTGGAGGATATCTCTATTATTTTCCAAAGTCAATTTTAAATTTAAATAAAATTCCCCACCACCCCGTTAAAAATTAATTTTATATACCCTATCCATGGTATTCGAATTTCAGCAGTCCCCTTTATCCACGAAGATTTAACAGGCCCACTAATCCCTTGAGCTTGGTCATACCTTTCATTACCATCTCCTTTTGTAATATAACCATCATGGGGTGCAGGGCAATTAAACATCGCCCCACAATTTTTCCCCACCACCCAATTTGGGTTCCCCCGTTCATACCAATCTTCCCCCTCTTCTACCCAAAATTCAGCCCTATGTATAACCGCGAGACCCGGGTCTCCATTCGCATTAAAAATAATAACATCTCCCTTGTCTCCAAATTTATAATATTCTCCCACCTCTTTTTTTGTTACAATATCTCCTGTTCGTTCACTCCCCATAACAAAAACTAAATCCCCCTGATGTAGGTTTGGCTCCATACTCTCACTCTCTATAGCCACCAATGGTGGCCAACCCCCACTAATCCCAAATAAAATCCCCCCTATTAAAAAAATGAAAAATAAATCTTTTAAAATCAATCTACCAACCCCTCCTTGTTTAAACAAATCTATTATGTTTCTAATCATATACTCAATTCAATTTTCTACTCTATTATACTTCTAACTACCTCTACATCAACCTTTCCGGGCCGCTACGTTTTTATCTTCCCCCCCGTTCTTTCCCTCCACGTGCCACCAAACGAACTCTCTAAAATTGCCCAAAAATTGGTAAAACATGGGTACAACGCCGAACCTGAGGTGGTGCAATTTATCAATACAACCCCCGACCCAACTTCTACAATTAAATTCTTAATTTCTCACATCCCCAAAGGGATTTTCACCCTCGAAATGTCTCATATATCTGATATTTATGGAAATTCTTCCCCCCCTTCCCCCTCTATCTCTATCTCAAATGATATGACTGGAAATAGCACCGGCTCTGGGACATATGACGATTTCGTCTCCATTTTTCAAGACAGACTATCTAAACTTTCGTCCATCCTCTCCAATAGAATAAATCCATACCCTCTCGATTCTATCAAAAAAAATTCTGGTGAAGTCCGTGTTGTAGGGATGGTTTCCGACATCCAAAAAACAAATTCCAATCATGTCATCCTCGAGCTCGAAGATATCACTGGAACATTTTCAATATTAGTACATAATACTAGTGAAATTTTCCATCTAACTGATGAGATACTTTTAGATGAAGTTATAGGTGTCAAGGGAAAGCTCTCCTCTGATTCTGAAATTTTATTTGCAGAGATGATTTATTTCCCCGATGTCCCTTCAAATTTCCGACCCCCTCATGCTAATAGACCCGTCCAGGCGGCATTGTTGAGTGATATACATGTTGGGTCTAAACATTTCACATCTGAAATCTGGTCCGATTTTACAAATTGGCTCAAAACGCCCGAAGCAGAACTCATCGAATATCTCTTAATAGCGGGAGATTTGGTTGAAGGTGTTGGGGTCTACCCCGGGCAAGACATAGACCTTGCGATTATTAATATATACGAACAATACGAGGCCTTTATTGAATGTTTAAAGGATATCCCTGGTGATATCTCTATTATTATGATTCCTGGAAATCACGACGCGGTTAGATTGGCAGAGCCACAACCAGCGTTCGATTCCGAAATTAGAAATTTACTTTCTTCTTCCAATACACACCTCACCTCCAATCCCTCCACTGTGGTGGTAGACGGTGTTCCTATCCTGATGTACCATGGGGTGTCTTTAGATGAAATAATCGCAGAAACACCTTCCGCCCAGGTTAGCTACGAAGCTCCTCAAAATGCTATGATCCAACTACTTAAAAAACGCCACTTAGCCCCTCAATTTGGATCAAGAACTAGAATTTCACCCGAGCAGAAAGATTATCTGGTCATTGATCAAATCCCTTCCATTTTCCATTCAGGCCATGTCCATAAATTTGGGTATGGGAAATACCACAATGTGTTGGCCATTAATTCCGGCTGCTGGCAATCCCAAACCGATTTCCAAAAACGAGCTAACATCACCCCCGATGTTGGGTATGCTCCCATTTTGGATTTGGATACTTTGAATTTAACCATTCGAAAATTTTCTTAATTTATCTTCATTATTCTTTCCCAATCTTTGGGAAACACCGAATGATTCAAGTCCCCTCAACTTCCCTGATGGTTATATAGTGCGCGTAGTTGTAAAATTTGGAGGAACTAGTGTAGCCACCGGGGACCGCATCGAACGAGCAGCAACTTCTATAGAAAAACTAGTCAAAGACGGACACGAAGCAGTCGTAGTTGTAAGTGCAATGGGCTCTACCACGGATGATTTATTTGATCAAATCACGTTTGAAGCAGACCCCCAAGACCAAGCAGAAATAGTCAGTATGGGGGAAAGAACCTCTGTGAGGATGTTAAAAGCTGCACTAACATCTAAAGGTCTCAATTCCATCTTTTTAGAGCCCCAACACCCCCAGTGGCCGATCATCCTCGATGAAAATGGAACCGTTTCTGTAACTGAAACTACATCCCGATCTGCCAAATTAGGAAACATACTCCACGACACGGTACCTGTAGTCACTGGATTCTTAGCTGAGGACACTTCTGGAAATGTAACAACTCTCGGGCGTGGAGGCAGCGACACGACCGCTGTCATGCTCGGCAATTATCTGCACGCAGATGAAGTTGTAATCGTCACCGACGTTTCTGGTGTGATGACAGGAGACCCAAACGCCGTTGAAGGCGCTATGAATGTTGGAAAAATAAGTGTAGACGAACTACGCAGTCTATCTTTCCGTGGAGCCGAAGTCATAGCACCTTCTGCACTTTCTTATAAAACTGAGGAATTTGGACTTAGGGTCCTCCATTACCAACACGACGGACTTCTAACTGGTGGGACTGACGTCACTGGGAAATTTCAAAATTTGATAGATATGCGCGAACGTGCCGTAACGGGAGTCACTGTTGCTGGAAGGGCTGTAAGAAACACACCCCACATCTTAAGAGATCTATCTGTTATTCTAGGAGATTCTAGTGTTAACATCCAAGCTGTGTCTAGTGGACTTGATAGTATCACTTTTTACGTTGATAATGTGGACGGGAAAGCCGTCGAATCCACTCTACACACCGCTGTGATCGATATACCAACTCTTTCTAGTGTAACCGCCGAATCTCCTATCGCAGTAATTAGAATTTCCGGCGGTGTTGTAACTGACCAAACCACTGTGTTGAGAGATCTTATGCTCACTCTATCAGAGCACAAGATACATCTAAATGATCTCATCACAAGTGCCACTTCTATAGGCGTTTTTGTTAATTGGAATCAACGTAAAGACGCATTACGTGTGGTCCAACAATTGTTTGATAAAGCTGATTAAATTATTTATTATCCAAACTAAATTCTACAAATTCCCCCTTTACCACTCCAAATGCACATATTGAATGCTCAAACCCCATCTCATACATTCGATCAATAACCTCCCTCCCCGATTGTGGTTTGAAATTAAATACCTCTGGGCTATTTTTTTCATAAGTTGAAACAAACATAGGATCTATCACTTTTTGTACTTCAATTCCATCCTTCCTGATGATCCCGATGAACGATTCTTTCCCCACAATCCCTGCAATCCTTGGGGTGTCGTATTCATCCTTCTCATATCCTGACACAACTAACCCTTCTGTCAATGCATCTTTTGAATTTCTTTTCAACACGAGCTGCTCCACTATTTGGTCTACGTGGTCTCCATTTCCAATCACAACACAGTCTCCCTCCACCCTAGCACAATTATATGCAACATATGGATTTTCTGTCTCTTGAGCCTCTGGTTTAAGTTCAATACTCAAGCATTCTTGCCTTTCCACCACACACCGATCTGGGAAAGAACGTGAACAAACACAATATCCTCCAAAATTTTCACCAACAACAATAAAACGCCCTACATACATATTTTACAATCAACTATATTGCTGCATGTATGTATCGATCCGCTTGCACACAATCAACAAAAAACTTTTAACATGAATCAGATCCAACCCATTTTTGAATAGTCCCATGGGGTAGTGGCCAATCCTGTCGCGTTCTGGGCGCGACGACCCCGGTTCGAATCCGGGTGGGACTACATCTTTATCTTTACCCTTGCATCGGCAGCTTAATAGATCGCCCCTTGAATTATAATCACATGTCCGTAGATTTAGTTATTAAAAACGGAACAATTCACACTTCTAGTAATAGTTATGCGGCAGATATAGCTATTAAAGATGGAATAATTGTCCACATTGGGACTTCTGCAACTACTCCCTCCGCAACCGAAACAATAGATGCCACTGGGAAAGAAATTCTACCAGGGTTGGTCAATCAACATGTCCATTTCAGAGAACCTGGGCAAACACATAAAGAGGATTTCGAAAAAGGGTCCCAAGCGGCAGCAGCAGGTGGCTACACCATGTATATGGACATGCCAAATTGCACACCTATAACAAACACACTCGAACGTTACCAAGATAAAGTTGCTCTTGCATCTGAAAAATCTTTAATTGACCATAATAGCTGGGCAGGGGCAACAGATCCCGATGAAGTTGTTAAGATTTACAATAATACTGGAAATATAGGCTTTAAGATATTCATGCATCGCCACCCCGAAGTAGAATATCCATATGTCCCAGAACTAGCTGTTTACGAAACCAACCGGCTATATAATATTTTTGACGCCATCGCAAAAATGGATAAGAATATCCCGATATCTATCCACCCATCCGATGTACCGTTGGCAGATGAGCTTTTTTACCGTCTCAAAGCCATGGGGGCTGACGATTATTCGGCATTGCGTGAAGGAAAGGACGGCATGAACATGACACTAGGGTGTTTTGAAGCCGCATTCCTCGCCCACATAACTGGATTAAAACATCTAAATATTCTCCATTTAGGTTTCAATGAAATAACACCAAAACCCCACCTAGATTTTGAAAACCGTGTCACACTAGTCGATCTTGTAAGAAAACTTAAAAGCTGGGGCTGGGACTTACACGGAGAAGCAGAAGCATCCACATTCCTCCAACGAGATTCCAACATTAATTGGAAACGAAGATGGTATACACCAGATCATGAAAAACTCTGGAAAGCCCTGGACGACGAAGTTTTTGATTTAATGTTAATCGAACATGCTCCACAGTTAGAAGAGGAAGCAAACAAACCGGATGTCTGGGATGCTGCTTCTGGACTTTTAGGGGCGCAGGACTTTTTACCGCTTATTCTAACAGAGGTCAACAACGGTAGATTGACGATAAACAAATTGGTAAAAATGACCTCTGAAAACCCTGCAAAATTTCTGGGAATATATCCTAAAAAAGGAGCAATACAAGTAGGCTCTGACGCAGATATAACTCTAGTAGATTTAAACAGAAAATCTGTTATAGACGAATCCAAAACCTTTGCCAAAGCTGGATGGTCTAGCTTTGATGGTTATGATGTAATCGGCGTCCCAACACAAACTATAGTTCGAGGAACTGTTGTTTACGACGAAGGTGAAATAACCGCCGATCCTGGATACGGAAAATATGTAGATAAAAACGAGTATTTCCATTGATTCATTTTATGACTCTTCAATAATTTTTAATCCTTCATATTTCAAATGTTCTTCAAACCATTCCACTATTTGCGGTCCAACTGACTCAATATATTTTCCATAAGCTGCGTAATGCGAAGTCCCTCTCTGAATTATGATTTTTTTAGGAGATGAGGCCTTTTCATACAGTCGAATAGTTTGACGTTCGGGTGTTGTGTCGTCATTTTCAACACAAATAAATAAAACCCCTCCTTCTATTTGTCCAACAACATCTTCTGGGCAATATTCTATTATGGCTTCTGCACAAGATAACGGCAATTCTTGTGGTATCTTTGTGTCCACATCACTTTTCACACTTGTCGTCATTCTTTCAGGCGTTGGGATCTGTAGCCCCTCCAATCCCCTAGATGGTATCATTTTACTTTTCCCAGTAAGGGCACGCTGTTTACGATCCTCTTCCAGTGCATCAAGCAAACCAAGCCATTCATATTCTCTGCGCATACCCCTTACCCATTCCGCCCCATCTGCAACAGCATTGTTGGCTACCATACATTGTACTCGTTTATCCCGTGCAGCAGCAACAACCGCATTCCCGCCACCCGTACCACCTGAGCCAAATAAACCAATCCGGTTATTGTCCACTTCATCCCTAGTTTCAATATAACTAACCGCATTTCGTATATCTGCTATCTGACGCTCTGGATATAGGACTGAATCCCCTTCACTATCTCCAAACCCTCTATAATCAAAAACCAATACCACAAAACCAGCATCTATCAATAAATCATGATATTGTTTGTATAATTTGCCACCTTTTAATCCCAAAAAACCTGGTCCCTGAACGATCCCTGGGGCGGGTCCATCCATTTTATCTGGTAATCTAAGTATACCTGCAATCTTTTCCCCCTCGCTATAGAACGTAACATTTTCTTCTATCATTCTTAATTATTATAACCACCGTCGATTGTTAAAACAATCGCTATTTCTCTGTGTATATACTAGCAACAATCTAGCTTTTGTCCATCCCCATTCAATAGACCGTGTATGCCTACTAGAAATATAGCAGTCGTTGTACACATTAAAAGTAATTTTGAAAGCTGGGAAAAATTAATGTTGTCTAGTCTTGATAATCAAGACGCGGTCAATTCTGGAAAACAAATCTACGCAAAAGTAAACGATAAAAAAGCGATTCTAATACGATATGATATGGATATGGAAGAAATGGCCGCACGTGCTGGAAATACAGATTTTGAAAAACTAATTGAAAACGACGTTGAGCGTCACGAATTCTACACCTTAGAAGAACTGAAACCCCCTTCCAATTAATCTCTTACTTACCTCGGGCAGTTAGGGAGTATATCTTGCCCTAGTAAGTCCAAACAATAGTCCCAATCATCAAATCTCATCCGTAGGTCGAACACAAGATGATTAAGCCCACTTTGAACAAATTTCTCTACACCCTCTACTATGTCTTCCGGCGTACCTGCTAATAATACTCCATCAAGATCTTCAACTTTAGTAAATTTCCCACCTTCTGGTTTGACCCATTTATCTCTTTTATTAGATGAATCTAGAAGTCCTTGAACATTTGCAGAATCAAGTGCTTTCTGTCGGTCCTCATCTGGACTTGTAATCGGAATCGCACCCACCGTTGGCCGTGGTCTTCCATGTTCTTTTGCTTCTCTTTCGAGCTTTTTAATGGCTTTTACAAAAGTTGGCATATTAATCCTACCTGGGAGCCACCCATCACAGAATTCGGCCGCCCAAGAAACAGCTAACGGCGTCGAACCCCCATACCATATGGGAATGTCACTAACTGGCCGAGGCCGAACCCATACATCCTCAAATGAAAATACATCTCCATCATGACTAAAGACATCTTCAGTCCATGCAGCTCTCAATATGTCTACATTTTCCCGCACAACCCCTGTTCTATTCTCATAACCCTCTGGAAAACCAATGGCGTCGAATTCATGTTTAAAGTTTCCTGCACCAAGGCCGCAAATTGCCCTACCATTTGACATCCAATCTAAACTCGCAAATTGATGTGCAAGATGTAGAGGGTGCCTTAGCGGTATCACTACACCAGTTCCAAGTTCAATCTTTTTTGTAACAGTTGCCAATCCAGCTAATACGGCAAATGTATCCACGTGTGTCTTGTCTGCACCTTCCATGCCATGTGGCTGAAATATCAAATGGTCTCTAATCCATACAGAGTCAAGCCCATACTTCTCCGCTTTTATCGTCCCCTCGACTAATTTTTCTACCGATGCATGTTCACCAAAATTAGGAAGTAATATCCCATATTTTTGTTTCTCCATATTATTACATCTCCCACAACTGTAATTAATTTGTTGAAGTTCCCCGTTTGGGGTATTATTCTTCTTCTGGAAGCGTTATTAACACCTTTAAAATGCGCGTGTTGTTGACCTCCTTTACTGCAATGTTAATATCCTCATATATGATGGATTCATTCTCCTCTACTATCCTTCCCGCCTGATCTAAAATAAATCCCGCAATTGTTTCAAACTCATTTCCTTCTGGAAGCTCAATCCCCAACACAGAATTTATTTCATCTATATTGACATCTCCTCTTACTGCGATAACATTCGAAGATATGTGCTCTATTGGGACCTGTTCTTCACTTTCAAGAATTTCCCCAACAATTTCTTCGAGTATGTCTTCCAATGTGATTAAACCCTCTGCGGTGCCAAACTCATCCACCACGATTACCATCCCCAACCTCTGATTCTGCATTTCTTCCAATAATTCATCAATCTTTTTAGACTCGGGTACATGCATTGTAGGTTCTAAAATGCTTTTCAATGATGTTTCAGCCCCCTTTGATTTACTTTCTCGCAGCAAATTTCCTATTGTAACTACCCCTAGTATTTTGTCCAAATTATCACTATAAACTGGAAGGCACATATGGCCAGATCCCACACAAATATTTATTGCATCTGATACACTCGATCCCACAGAAACGGCGTCGATATCTAATCTGGGAGTCATAATCTCTTTAGCTATTGTTGTATCAAGATCAAATATACCTTGTAACATTTCAAGCTCTTCTTCTTCTATCACACCTTCCACTTTCCCTACTTCTAATATATCTTGAATTTCATCTCGAGTAACATAGGGGCTCTGTATAACTGCATCTGAATCTTCTTTTGTGATTATTTGAGCCAATCTGATAAAAATAAACACAACGGGGGCAAACACCGATTCAAAAACATCTACCACACGAGCAATCTTAACTGACCACGATTCTGGATTTTTTATGGCGTATGATTTGGGAATTATTTCTCCAAAAACCAATACCAGTATTGTGATGGTAAATGTGGCCAATGCAATTGCAATTCCCTCTGTAAAATAAAGTGCCAAAACACTCGTAGTTACAGAAGCCATTGCAATATTTACTATATTATTTCCTACAAGTAGTGTTACCAACAAATTTTGCGGACGTTCTCGGAGCCCTATCACTACTTTTGCGTTTGGAACATCTTCCGTTGCCATCGCATCAATCCGATGTTTTGAAAGAGAAAACATGGCTATTTCTGCAGAAGAGAAAAACGCAGACAGTCCTAGTAAAACCAGTATCAAAATTATAAATACTATTATCGCCAGCGAATTTGCAGGGACTATCTCCCTCGCACTTTCCAATATTGACAGCCCATAAATCCAAGCGGACATTCGATTCCATCCCATTTACACTTTAAGATCTCTTAAAAGTTCCTTTGATCCCCTCTAATCTGTAAAATTAAATATATTCAAATCACATATCCTTGTAATCAACAACAATTAAGATGAATCATATACAAAATGCTGCAATATCAATAAACTCTGGACATTTGATAGTCTACCCCACCGAAACCACCTATGCACTAGGTGCAAACCCACTGAATCCCCTGGCAATCGAAAAATTATTTCTCGCTAAAAAAAGAGACCAGAAAAATCCCCTCTCGATAGCATTTCCCACTCTCACAGATGCATCTTCTTATGTACACCTCTCTGCCAAAACCAAATCTTTCGCACATCAATTTCTCCCCGGGCCTGTAACCATTTTATGTAAGCCAACCAACTCACAACTCAAACCCATAACTAAAAGTGGAAAGGTAGGCATCCGGATACCTGACCATCCCCTCGCATTAGATTTATTAGAAAAATCAAATCCCATAACCGCAACAAGTGCCAATATTAGTGGAAAACCCGGAGCATGCAGTATATCTGAGATAGACTCCGAATTATTATCTTCCATTTCCGCTATAATAGATGGAAAACAAACACCTGGTGGCAAAAGCACCGTGGTGGACATAGACGAGTCAACCATCATCCGAAAAGGGTCTCAATATGGGGAAATAAAAGCATGGCTAGGAAATTATCCATCAACTTCTTTCTGAATAAAACTTAACTTTTAATAACTATAAGTCCAATCAACTATATCCAATAGTGATACTTTATGACATCTACCCTCCCTCTTGAAAATGCAATTACAAGACCTATTTTTTGGGAGATAGGATCTGTTGGGAAGCTTTTATTTTATTATCTAGCCCTTGTTGGATCAATCATATTCATCCACGGCATCCGTTTGCGTTTGAATCGCTATACTTCCGGGAGCGAAGATCCTACCAACCGATTGGATAATCTTCCTCATAGAATATTTTATTCACTCAAATTTATTGCACGAAACACAGGCCAATTTGACAGAGATGTTTACGCAGGAATTATGCATACTCTAATTCTTTGGGGGTTTCTAACGCTGACAATAGGGACTACCATCCTTGCCATAGATATCGACCTATACCGCAAACTAACAAAAAAATCATTTTTCGTTGGCGATTTTTACCTAGTTTACTCCTTCGTCATGGATGCGCTGGGTTTTCTTTTGGTAATTGGGATTGTGATGGTTATCTATCGTCGTTATTTTGTGAGAACGGACAGATTACACGGGAAACACACCAGCCTCGAAGACGATTTGTTTATTTTTTCTTTACTTTATCTTTCAGTCGGTGGGTATCTCCTAGAAGGCATACGCATTTTGGGCCAGGAATTTCCACCTTTTGAGAAAGTTAGTTTTGTGGGCTGGTTTATTGCACTATCACTTTCAAAAATTGGGATATCACCCTTGGCATCTCAATCTATATACCCCATATTTTGGTGGGCCCACGTATTCATTGGCGGACTGTTCACAGTATTGATTCCCTATGCAAAACCATTCCACATGTTCTCTAGCTTAGCCAACGTAATAGCACGGGATGAACTATCTGGAATCCGCCTACCTAGGATTCCTGAAAATGCAGCACCTTCTGACATAGGACCTACTAACATCGAAGATTTTTCTTGGAAGCAATTACTCGATCACGACGCATGCACAAAATGCGGAAGATGCTCATCCGTTTGTCCAGCAACAGCATCTGGGAGAGACTTGGACCCTAGAGATGTAATTCTAGATCTAAAACGATATAAAGACGAACTAGATCTGGGGATAACTGAAAAACGTCCCATCATCGCCGACGGAGGGAGCGTTGTATCGATAAATTCTATGGAATCTTGTATGTCTTGCTTAGCTTGTGTAGACGCATGCCCTGTTGGAATCGAACATGTGACTCAATTTACAGAAATGAACCGAAGACTCGTTGAATCTGGCCAAATCAATGAAAACCTACAATCCATCATGACTGATATATTCACTCATGGAAATTCATTCGGCGCATCTGAGAGGAAACGACCAGAATGGGTCGAAGATCTCCCCTTCTCAATACCCGATGCACGCGATTCAAAAGTGCAATACCTATGGTATGTTGGAGATTTACCTAGTTATGATCCACGTAATCAAAAAATAGCCAAATCCCTCGCACATATATTCCACGAAACAGGGGTTTCTTATGGGATCTTATACGAATCTGAGAGAAATGATGGGAATGACATCAGAAGAATTGGCGAAGAAGGATTATATGAAATGTTGGCAGAAACCAACATCGAACTATTCAATCAATGCGACTTTGAAACCATAGTCTGCACAGACCCCCACTCTTACAATACAATAAAAAATGAATATCCACAATTTGGATTTAGTGCAAACGTCCGCCACTATACTGGAGTTTTGGAAGAGTTAGTTAATTCTGGTACACTAGTGATCCCCAACTCTCTAAATTATTCTGTCACCTATCACGACCCTTGCCATCTTGGTAGGTATAATCACGAATACGAAGCCCCACGTCAACTCATTGAAAAAACTGGTTGTACTCTATATGAGATGCCACGAAATAGGCGAAGCTCATTTTGTTGTGGTGGTGGTGGTGGAGGAATTTGGATGGATTTCCCCGATACAAAAAAACCATCAGAAGAACGTCTAAGAGAGGCATTAGAAGATACAAAAAAAGCCGTAGAGAAATTTGTTGTATCTTGCCCCCAGTGCATGACGATGTATGAAGATGGTAGGAAAACGGGTGGATTCGAAAATCAACTTGAAATAATAGACGTAGCAGAATTAGTAGCAGAAGCAATCATAACTAACAATCTCACCAAAGCGTAACCAACTTAAGCGCGACCACCGCGAGAATTGTTTCAAAAACTAGCGTTCCTAATGCAGACAAAACTATGAATTTTTTATCCCCCATCTTTGCTAGTCCTGCAGGAACTGTCAACATACCTCTTGTAAAAAACATAGTATTCGAGATTGGTATTACTATTGCACCCCATTGATAAAACCACCCATCAAACCTTTCCAAATGGGATTCTTTAACCCGAAACCATTTCTTCTTTAATAATCTCTCTCTCCCTATCCTCTTTGCAACTAGAAAAAGTGAATACTGTCCTATGGTCGCTCCAAAAACAGCAATGCAAATAACCAATGCATATTCTGCTGGAGAACTCGCCAAAAAAACAACCGCTATAGGGACTAGACTTTCTGAAGGTGCAAAATACAGTAACATGGCACCCTCTAGTATAAAAACCAAGAATAAAGCCAAATATCCATATTGTGATAAAAATTCTTGCACAAAAATAGTAGAAGTTGAAACTATTGCCAAAACTATCTTTATTTTAGCCATCCTCCTTCAAAGAGATTCCGGCAAAATCATCTCTTCTTTCAACATCGAATGGTGTTTAATCGTTGGAATCCCCATTAATCAATATGAAAAAGAGGAAGGTAATCACTCTTGCAATTGAAGATTCATTTTCCTCTATCCAACGAGTAGATGATATCAAAACAAAACTCGAATCCCGTAATTATACTGTAGAACTACAAAAAATCAAAAAACCTGATACAAGCACTTCTAAAAATTTCACCGACCACATAAAAAAACAAGAGAAATTTATTAAACACTTAAATCAAAAAGTGTTGGAATCTGAAGTCGACGGAGCAGTCTACTCTTTAACCCACTTTCCGACTAATTCTCCTTCGGAATTGATTTTATCAAGTATAACCCGACAAGATGTCATCCGAGACGTATTGCTCACTTCTGATGGAAGTTCTCTAACAAATTTACCCAACGAAACTATTGTTGGATTATCCAACCACAGAAACGCCAAACAACTCAACTCAATTCGCCCAGAACTCAAACAAGAATTTTTGCTTGAAGAACCACTCTCTCAATTTGAAAATTGGTTTTCAAACGACCAAAAAAACAAAGCACTTCTATTACCCTTTGAAGACTTCAACACTGAAAAATTTTCAAACCACACAAAAACATTTTTCGTCCCTCTAAAATATTTCGTCCCGGCACCCTGCCAAGGCACTTTGTCGATAGCATCTCTCGATGACACCAAATTAAGTACAACTCTATACAACTTATTAGATAACCCCCGTTCACGTGTCGAGGCAATAACCGAAAGAGTAATTTTATCTCATATAAACTCAGAATTGGTGCCTTCTGCTGGCATCCACGCAACGGTAAAGGGAGAAACTGTACACGCAATGGTTCAATTATTCAGTGATTCTCCTGATAAAAATATCAATACACACCGTGATCTGCCAATTAGGACTTATTTAGAGTCCGCAACCGAGTTCGCCATCGATTTGAACACAATGGTGAACGAACCTTGACCGATTCATCATTCACCCAATTAAAAAATAGGGCAACACAATGTGCCAAATATATTCTAGACTCTAGCTCTATCCTTTGTATTTCTCATATAGATGCTGATGGTTTAACTAGTGCAGCAATAGCAACTCAAGCCATCAAACGAGCGGGAATTCCAATTTCAACTGCATTCTCTAAGAGATTAGGCGAACCAGAATTACAACAATTGGAAAAAACTAACTATGACACAATTCTTTTCACAGATTTTGGAAGTGGACAATTAGAACAAATAATAGAATACGGGGAAAAAGGAAACTTTACACCTGTTATTTGCGATCACCACCAACTCTCAGTCACACCTTCTGATTCTCCACCACTGCCAAACGATTTTGACTTTCATTTGAATCCACTTTTATTTGGAATTGATGGGGCATCTGAACTATCTGGTGCTGGGACCTGTTATTTACTTGCAAGAGCTTTAGAATCAGCAGGGATCGATAATAGGGACTTAGCAGCACTTGCTATCATCGGCGCAATCGGGGATATGCAAGCAAGGGTAGAAGGATTGATTGGTCCAAATAAACAGATAGCACAAGAGGGTTCAGACAAAGGCGTATTGAATATAAAACTTGGTTTGGCTTTTTATGGAAAACAAACTAGACCTCTACCAAAATTACTAGAATATTCTTCTGAATTTGGAATTCCTGGTATCTCTAATGACTCTTCCGGAGCTATCCGTTTCTTAAAAAATTTAAACATCGATCTACGTGTAAATGGCAAGTGGAAAGCTTGGGCTGAACTTTCCCATTCTGAACAAAAGACAATACTTAATGGTTTAGTTAGACATTCAATTTCCCGTGGAATCTCTCCTGATAAAATAAATTCTTTCGTTTCTCCTATTTATGAATTAGAAAATGAAATTATAGGAACTGAACTCCGAGAGGCAAATGAATTTTCTACAATTTTAAATGCAACAGCAAGGTACGGGAGACCCGACGTCGGTTTGTCCATATGCCTCGGAGACCGCGATAAATCATTATCAAGAGCAAAAAATTTGCTAGCTATACATAGAAGAAATCTAGCTGAAGGAATTAGCTTGGTTAATAGACTTGGTGTCCAAATGGAAGAAAACTTTCAATGGTTCCACGCAGAAGACAAAATCCGAGACACAATAGTGGGTATTGTTGCGGGAATGGTTTTGGGAATGGATGGAACTGACCCAACAAAACCCATTTTTGCCTTTTCGAAAACCGAAGAAGGAGATTTAAAAGTGTCATCTAGAGGAAATTTATCCTTAGTAAAACAAGGATTGAATTTATCTGAAATAATGAGATTATCTGCACAATACGTTGGAGGAGAAGGTGGCGGACATGACATAGCAGCTGGAGCAACTATTCCTTTAAAAACAGAAAAATTATTCCTTGAACAAATCAAAACCATACTCGAAGCTCAACTCTCAACCCAAGGTTAAAAAACATGTCCGAATTCGATCCATCATCATTTGAAAATAAATATGTCAATTACCTCTTAGAACTAGAAACCGCTTATAAAAACGCATTTTCTACTATGTTAGAAAAATTTGACTCCAAAGTTATCCACGCAATAGATCAAGGAGTTCTAGTCGAAAGTGAACCTATCTATGAAAATGGAGAGTTTCAAATAATCTTACCCGAGAATCCTGGAGCATTAATGGGGTCTGTTTTAATTGACAACGAAACTTTGAATCAAATCCTAGAAGAATACAAAATTGAATTAACAAAGGAATTAAAATTTATCTTTGGAATGGATTCACAATGAGGGACTTTAATTTTTATAAATGGGGTGTTCTACTATGGTAGCAAAAAACCAGAATATACTTCTTATCGTGATGGATACTGTGCGAAGAGACCGTCTCTCAATTTATGGATATGATAAAGAGGTGTGCCCGTCTCTGGAGAAATTATCTAAAGAAGCTCTGGTTCTGGAACACGCAATCTCCCCTGCTCCTTGGACACTCCCTGTACACGCTTCTTTATTCACAGGCCTATATCCTAGTGAACACGGAGCAAGTCAAGAACGACCATATCTCCCAAAAGATTCTATCACTCTAGCTACCTCCCTATCTAAAAGTGGATATTCGACCGCTTGTTATTCTTCAAACGCATGGATAACACCTTATACTGGTTTGACATCTGGATTTGAAGATATAGATAGTTTCTTTGAAATCATCCCACAACCTTTGCTGTCCCCCTTAGTATCCTCATTTTATGCTTGGTTTTGGAGACAAATAACTTCAAAACCCTACCTCAACTCTTTCGCAACCAAATTAGTTGAAATGGGAAATGAAATCCATGAATATCTTTCAATTAAAAGTAAATTATCCGATTCAAAAACCCCAGCTGTCATCGATAAAACTATTAATTTCATAGATTCACATGACAAATATTTTGTATTTATTAATTTAATGGATGCCCATCTTCCTTATAACCCTCCTAAACACTGTAGAGACAAATTTGCTCCAACAGCCGATCCAAATTCTGTGTGCCAAAACTCTAAAGAATATAATTCTGGATCTCGAGACATTTCTAAAAATGAATGGGACCACATCCGTCAATTATATGACGCTGAGATTTATCATCTAGATTCTCAACTGGGTAGGTTGTTTGACTGGATGAAGGCAAACGAAAAATGGGATGATACATTGATAATAGTTTGTGCAGACCATGGGGAATTGCATGGAGAACATAATCTATATGGGCACGAGTTTTGCATTTACGACCAACTTGTCCACGTCCCGCTATTAATTAAACATGATAATCTCTATAAAAACATCCAAAACTACCAAATAGAATTAATTGATTTATACCATACCATTATAGACGCTTCTGGAGGGTTTGTCGCGAAGAACGGAACACCACTTAACGAAACAAGATCTCTTTTATCTCCAACGTATCGAAGTTTTGAAGGATCAGAATTCGCCTTCATCGAATATTCAAAACCAATTGTTGAGTTACAACAACTAGAATCAAAAGCAAAAAAATCTCACATAACACTCGATGAAAATTCTCGTTTCTACTCTAGAATGAGGGGCATACGAACTAAAGAAACAAAATATATAAAAAACGAAACAATCATAGATGAATTTTATCAACTTGATGAAGATCCCGGCGAATTAACTAACCAAATTCATTCTAAATATCCCACTATTGACGCCCTCCAAAACTCTTTATCTTCATTTGAGATAACTACCGGTGCAAATTGGGATTCTATTGCCGACCCAACCAGTGACACCACTTCTGATATGGATGAACAAGTACGAGATAGGTTGCGAGATCTCGGATATTTAGATTAATTCCTTATCTAATTTCCCCTTCTATTTCCACGGGAGCCGAAGCAAAATAACTTAGATCACTTTGTTTATTCTTATCATTTTCAAAAATACTCTTCAACGATTTTTCAATAATATTCAACCGTTGCTTCGTATATTCTCTGCATTCAAATTCCTCTGCCATAAACATCGCCGCTTTAAGATATTTCGAAATAGATTTTTGATGAACTGTTAAATGAACCTCGCCTCCACACTGTCTACAACTTCTTGATAGTGGCATTCTTCTATACTTTATACTACATGCTGGACAACGAGTTTCTTGTCGCGAAAACGCACGAAGGTTTCCCAAAAGATCTGGAAGAAAATGATACTCGATAATCCGTTCTGCAACATCTGTCTCATCAACCGCTCTAATTTTTCTTGCTAGATTTAATTGGGCATCTAATTTATCCAACATAGGACCTAGGGTTTTGTAAGCTGATAACCTCGGACCTGATGCTATGTTGGAAGTGTCGTGCGTGTGTAAAAGATCTGCGTATAATTTTCCTTTTTCAATTTCATCCCTGGCGAGTTTCACACTCACAGTGTTCGGGTGTTCCAAATCCATCGTCGCTTCGTAGAACTCAAGTGGGTATTTGTCAACACTATCGAGATTTTGAGCTTCATCATCAATTTCAGTTGGATTGAGCACCGCAGACATAACTAGAGGTGCGTCCATTTTTCCCCCTCTTTTATCAGGTAAATAACTTCTACTGAAGTTCAATAAACCATCTAGAAGAAGCATCACACAATCCTCATCACCGTCACAATTTCTCCTTTTTGCCGCATGGAAATATGGATGGGCATATCCCACTGATGCATTTGTGAATCCCAATATCCTTCCAACAACTGCAGCACTAGTATGCGGCGCTAGTCCCAACACCAGTCTCCCGATTAAATCATCAGCCTCTCGAATCTTATAAAATGGATCCAATCCATAATATTTTACCAATAAATCATCAATGAAATTCGCAGTACGTTTCAAATGCTCCGCTGCACCTTGGGATAATATAAGATCCTGAACACGTATTGGAACCAGCTGCTTCTCATCTTTTAATGGTTCTCCTTTTATATCCAATTCATATCCCAATTCTTGTAATTTTGAAATTGAAATGCCCAATTCCGAAGCACGAAAACTAGAAACTGGGAGGTCTGTCATGTCATACCGTATAGTCCCATCTTTAAATGTGGAAACATTGTGTTTTGCTCTAAGAATTCCTTTCTCTATTGGCTCTGGTGTTTTATTCTTAGAAGTAAGTGCCTTTACACCTTTCAGAATCTCAAATGCACTTTCCCTTTCATTTACCATTTCTAATGCATCCTTGTAGATCTCTTCCAACCCAATCCTATCAAAAAATTCAGGTCGCGATTTCGACCCACACTTGGGGCATGGCACGTCCACACCACCTTGATTTTGAAGATATCTCGATTTACATTTTCCACAAAGATATACCGGATAAGCTTTCTCACCACACTGCTGACACGAAAACCGATGAGTTTCTACATTACAACTAGTGCACATCCTCTTTCCAATTTCAGTTTTTATCAACCCTTTCTTAGCATACACCCGCTCGAATGATTTTGATGCGTGGGATACATTTCTCCTGTCTCCCCCCGATTCTCCCAATGGGAAAAGAGAGTGAACTGAGGGACTCATTTCACGTGACTCCGATTTTTCGGGCCTTCCCATTCTCCCACCCATTCGCGTTGGTGCTCGCTCTCTAATACTGAATGGAGATACTTCATTAACAACTTTCATAGCATTTGGCCAAGATGAAGCCCCCGAAGTCATCGATTCCCACAATTTAGTTAGGTCTTCAGAAAGCCCCAACGATATAATAAATGGGAGCGGATCTTTGATCTCAATCTCCTCCAAAACTTTATGTTCTATTAACAAAGACTCGAGAATTTTTTTAACACTTGAACTAAATTCCACAAATAAAACACCATCTGATATATACCCTTTTGAAACCCTATCACTAATTTCTTCAAATTGCATCGGAGTGATGTCGTGCCATAAATATGTATATTTTGGGTGCAGCGGGATTTTTAATTCTTTTGACCACTTGATCACTTGAGTGGCATCTGGATCTTCAAATTTAATATCTCCAGTGTCCAACAAAGATTGCATATCAATCCCTTCTTTTTCACCATCCAAAACCCACCACTCTACCACATACGACGAAGGTAGCAAATTACGATTATTCTCTACAAACTCTCCAAAACCAATTAAACACTCTCCCAAATCAATGATACTGTCTATTTCTCTTTTGATATCTACAACCTCTTCGACGGTTTTCACACGGAGAACTTCCCCTGTGTTTAGTCTCACAGTTGGGCCTTCTATAGTATCCACTGGGACAACCCCTGCAGCTTTACCTGGATATTCTGTTTTCAACTGAGTCCCCGGAGCAAGAAAGTCGTCAAGTATGTGCATAGTGACTGGATGTATTCCTATAGTTGACAAACCTGTATTTCTAGCCCGTCCATATCTAAGTCTAAACCCACCCGGCCGAGAAGGATGTGAAAAAACAGGCCTTCCTGCAATTAGATCCCGTAAATATTTATCCTCCGGTTTAGCACGTTTGGGACCCTCTATTTCCTCTATTATTTCTTCTATTTCTTCCGTTGCATTCACTTCTGAAAATTTCCCTTCGATAAGATCATTTAACCACGGCCATTCAATCCCATTTAATTGCGAAGTGTATCTCTCGATTTTTGGAGCCTTCAGAGCAATCCCTTCTGCAAGAACAAGACACATACCACCTCTCGATTTGTTAGTTTTCACCCGCCCCAAATCTCTATAACCTGATACTTCCATTTTCCCAGTTGGCTCCCCGTCCAACATTATCGGACAATTACGAGCAATAAATTTCGTTTCTTCAGCTGATGGGAGATATTGCAAACTTGTTTCTCTAGCATATAATTCAACTTCCTCTGCATAGCGCTCAATTTCTTCTTCTAACGGTTTGTAACTTGAAATACCTAGTATCGTCCGGACATAATCTGCAACTAACACTGACAACGCCTGTGCAGTCCCACCTGCAGACCGTATCGGACCTGCATAAAAAACACGAACAAATTCAGTTCCATCAGAATTGCCACAAAGCTCAACTCTATCTATCCCCTCCAACGGCGCTGCAACTACACCTTCTGTCAATAACGCTACAGCAGTTCTAATAGCCCCTTCGATTATCCCTTCATGTGTGTCATAATCCCCAACCTTTCCCTCTGCAAAATCTTTGGCTAACTCTAGTGCTATTTCTTCTCTCCCCATATTTTCTTCGAGTTCTCTAATCCGCTCTGAGAGGCCATTTATCCCAAGTAAATTTTCTATTCTCCCCGCCATATCTTTCGCAATTGGTATTTCAACCTCAGAACTAGGGTCCTGGCCTAACTTTCTCGCTGTTTTGGCAACAAGTAAACATTCCTCCACTTGACTCTCTATTTGTTTAAAATACGAGTCATATTCTGGACGCATCAACTATCTATAAGGTATGGGTATGAGATACAATCTTCGGAGATATTTTCGTAGTAAGGCATATGTGCATTGCCACCAATTGTCTCCTATGTTCAAATCCGAACCTTGTGATGGATGTTCTCGATCAATATCTGATGCCCTCGCTCGCACTGTTAGATTAATAGTCGACCAAAGAGATGTAGATTCTCAACAACTGTGCCCTGATTGTTTCGCGTCTTGGATTCGCCGTTATGAATCTGAAATGCAGCTTTCCCATCAAATCGTTAGTACAGATGACATAATTGTTGATTAAAATTCTATTTTTATTCTATCTATTCTATTCCTATTTTTCTAACAAAATCTAGTGATATCAACTCATTGACCAATTCACCTGGCAATTGCTCATCAGTGATTATGTATAATTTTGGTTCATCTGTAAATTCTGGATCTTCACTTATTGTTTGACGTATTGATATATTTTGTTTGGCTATCAATGATGTAACAGTCGAAACAATGCCAGGATTGGCGGCGTCATTGACCTCCACTGTCAACACAAATAGTTTTAACACAGGAGCCAAATCCCGAAGGCTAGGTATGGACGAAATATTTTGAAAAATTGGTTTCAATTCCACATCTTGAAGTATGGTATTTGTAGTTGAATCCACCACTCTCCTATCAATTCCCAATTCCCCTGCAATTTGTGTGTGTGGAATTTCAATCGACCCCGATACCACCCGCCCCGTATCGTTGACAGAAAACCCCCTAGTTAACAAAAGTCGAATAACTTCTTGCTGACTAGGGCTCCCTTTAAATTTCCGCATAATCACATCAAACATTTTACCGTACCTATACCCCCCTGAGCCTTAGCAGTATGGGCTAAAGTCCCCCTTTCGTACTTGGTGTCCCTTCCCTCCTCCCCTCTATTCGACTCGCATCATCAATGGCCCTACCAACTGCTTTGAATAAAGCTTCAATTTCGTGATGCGCATTTGTGCCCTTTACGGCACAGTGTAATGTGATTCCTGAATTCATAGCAAAACTTCTAAAAAAATGGGGCGCCATGCCACTTGTGAAATTCCCAATTTGCTCTTCACTAAACATACCCTCAAATGAGAAATATGGTCTCCCACTAATATCAAGAATAGCCGAAGCTATTGACTCATCCATGGGGATATTCCTTTCAGCAAAACGATTTATACCGGCTTTATCCCCCCACGCATCACAAAATGCTTTGCCTAATACTATCCCAACATCTTCTATAGTGTGGTGGCCATCTACTTCTATGTCCCCTACTGCTTGTACCTTCAAATCAAACAAACCATGTGTGGCAAACGATTCTAGTACGTGATCAAAAAAACCTATCCCTGTGTTTATATTTGACTTACCACTGCCATCTATATTCAATTCAAGCTCGATGGCAGTCTCATTAGTCTCTCTTCTTATCTCTGCTTTTCTAGCTCTGGACCCTCCTTCTTCATCATAAGAACCAACTCTACCTTTACACCACCTTCTATGGGTCCCAATACCCCTCTCTGAAAAACTTTCATTACAATATTCACACGTTGGCATGTCGCTACACTTAGTTACTATCTTACATAAACATTTCTTTTTATGGGGACACTATATGCGGATTATATATTTTAAAAAATGTATTATGGGGACACTATATGCGGATTATAGACCCCCGATCCACTCTGTTATCTCTTCAAACGATATTGATCCTTCATATAATGCACTCCCAACCACTGCTGCAGATGCCCCCGACCGATAAAATATTTCCAAATCCTTCAAAGAAGCCACTCCCCCACTAGCAACAATCGGTATCTCCACAGATCTGGCCATTTCTTCAATCACTTCCCCTCGCACTCCCTCTAACTTTCCTTCAACATCCACATCTGTAAATAAAATGCCAGCTGCACCAACTTCCTCATACATTTTAGCCGCTTTTACTGGGTCCAAGTTGGTCCTTTTCTCCCAACCCTCCACCACGATTTCTCTACCCTTCGAGTCTAGACTAACCATGATACATTTCGGATGTTTATCACTCAATACTTCCACCAATGTTGGATTTTCTATCGCGGCGGTTCCCAAAATAACTCTCTCTGCTCCCATTTCCAATAATTCCGTTACTCTTTCTTCCGTTCTAATTCCACCCCCTACTTGTACAGATATGTCAACCTTTTCCAGAATTCTCTCTATCGTTGATTTATTTTTAATTTCCCCTTCAAATGCACCATCAATATCTACTATATGTACCGTTTTTGCACCCATTTCTTCCCATTGCAAGGCACACTCTATAGGATCTCCATAATATTTTTCCGTCCCTCTTAGTCCTCCCACGAGTTGCACAGTCTTCCCATTTTGAATATCTATCGCCGGGATCACTTCAAACAGTGGGTTCATGCGTTTCGGTTCGTCTTACTCTACGTAAAGTCACCGTTTTATATCTCACCAAAATCAGAACAGCAAGATCTAACAATACCCGCGTAAAATAACTACTCGATGCCAATAGTCGAATATCTAAATTATGATGCAATAATGGACAATGAATGGGACTTGGACGACGACGATCTATTCGAAAAAGCCGCCAATGCTGGACTCTCCGTTGAAGACCATGGTTCTCTCGACGTTAACGAAGGAGAATATATACTTGAAGCTGCAGAAGTTGAAGGATTTGATTGGCCATTTTCTTGCCGAGCAGGCGCTTGTGCCAATTGCGCTGCTATATTAAAATCTGGTGAGATTAATATGGACATGCAACAAATTCTTTCGGACGACGAAGTAGAAGAACTCAACGTTCGTCTCACATGCATTGGGTCTCCCGAATCCGAAGAAATAAAGATAGTTTTCAACGCTAAACATTTGGATTATCTCCAAAACCGAGTAATTTAATTTTACTCCCGAACTTCAAAAGCCATTTTCTTGCTATTATTTAAGGGAAATATCTTTCTACACACTGCGCGTCCAATTATTTGTGTCTAACTCTTTCGAAATATCATTTGGAGCTGATGGTCTAGTCCCTGTTATCGCCCAAAACATAGAAACAAACGAAGTTCTCATGCTCGCTTATGCCGATTCAGCCGCACTATCTTTAACCCGTGAAACTGGATTGGCACATTATTTTTCACGCAGTCGGAATAAAATTTGGAAAAAAGGTGAAACTAGTGGGAATATTCAACATGTCGATGAAATACGTGTGGATTGTGATGGAGATGCAGTTTTGTATATCGTTTCACAAACCAACAATGCATGCCATACTGGTGAAATGTCTTGTTTCCATAACCAAATCGAAGATGTCACTTCTGACAATTCTTCCACTTCAAAATTCTCTATAAAACCTATTTAATGTCTATGTTGAGCCTTTCTAACATTAAACAACAATTTACCCTTCCCCTCCTCCCGATAAATCTGACCATACTCGCTTCTGGACTACATTTCTATTGGGGCGCCCCCCGAGTTTTATTATATTATCAATCTGGTGTTTTCTCAGATTGGAGGCCCTATGCTCTTGCTCTCTCTGCAGTTACAATTTGGGCAGTTCTATTCATCTTCCGTACTAATGCTTTTTCGAATCGGATTTCTTTTTTCTGCCTCAGCATGATGTCTATTCATATTGTAGGATACTGTATGTGGCATCTTCTTGGACATCCTATATTTGACCCTATTACTGGAAGTTTATTATTTCATTCTCATCCAAATACCACATTTCTAACCATTATCGAACATCTCAGACACGATCAATTCGCTCTCACGGCTATTATCTTTGAATTAAGCTCTGTGATATTATTCCTATATCTAATTTTCAAATCAACTCTTTCAAAATAATAATTTATTGAAACTTATGTTCACGCGTTTTTAAATATCCACGAAAAAAAGTAGTTATATGATCATTAGTGGTTCTGCATCTATCTCTCTTGCATCCTCTTTGTCTTCTCATTCCAAAATACCTCTTGGAAAAACCACCCATCAAAATTTCCCCGATGGAGAATTCATGGTACAGACAAATTTCAAAGGTGACCATGGAATTATAATTGCAGCAACACGTTCTGCTTCAGACCATTTGGAACTTCTACAACTTCAAGATGCAATTCGAGAAGCTGGAGCAACAAAAATAACCACAATTTTGCCGTACATGGGGTATGCCCGACAAGACACGGTTTTCGAACCAGGGCAGCCATTATCAGCACGTGCAATGGCACGATCGATAGGAACTGGAACCGACCGAGTCATCATAGTAAATCCTCACAAAAACACAGTGTGTGATTATTTTGGTGTACCTGCAATCGCCCTTGATGCTTCCCCAGTTTTGGCACAAACTCTACCAACCAATTTAGAAAATCCTCTTTTCCTCGCTCCCGATGCCGGGGCAATTTCACTAGCAAAATCTGTTCGAGATGCTTATGGAACGGGCGATACTGATTATTTCGAAAAAGATCGTATATCTAGTACTGAGGTCCAGATATCTCCTAGCACCGTGGATGTGGCTGGAAGAGATGTAATCTGCGTAGATGATATCATCTCCACCGGAACAACCACTAGTAAATCTGCCCGAATTTTACACGACCGTGGAGCAAAAACCATATTTGTCACCTGCATTCATGCACTCTTGGTCGAAGATGCACGAAAAATGTTATCTGATTCTGGGGTCGGTGCTATCTATACCACTGATACTATTGTAACCCCCGAAACCAAAGTTTCAATCGCCCCTTTGCTTGCTAAACTATTGTAGCTAATTTTATCTCTATGGGGATTCCTTCAACGATCCACTCTTTCATTCCTTCTTCTTTCTTATTTGTTATTTCAGTCGCTCTGACTTCTTGTTTTATTAATTCTTCATGCAACATTATTAATCTTAAAACCCTTTCATCTAAAACTGAAACCACAACTGAAATTTCTTGATCGACCACCAATCCTTGTTCTTTCCTCATCTCTTGTATCCGCCTAATTACCTCCCTGGTGTATCCTTCTGACTCTATCTCTTCAGTCAGAGTTGTATCTATGTAAATGACTCCAAACTCACACGTGGATTTGGAAACATTTTCAGGAAATATCTCTTCAAACTCAACCATTTCCTTGGCAATTGAAATTTCTTTGTTCAAATTCTTGCTCAACAATTTAGATAATTCTTCTATGTCTGGAGATTCTAACTCAATTTCATTTAGAACATCGATTATTTCTGCCGTTGATTTCCCATAAGTTGGACCAATAATATCCATACGTCCCCTTACCGAATATTTTACATCAAAATCCTGCTCCCCTGGTCTTATCAACTTAATTTCTTGCGCATTGACCCTCTCTGACAATAATACTTTATATTTTTCCACAATTTTGCCAATTTTATCATTTTTTGCTCCTATCTCAACTCCACAAACTGGCCAACGTAGCTTTCTACCTGAAATTTGGCGTGCATGGGCTATCGATTCTTCTAGGACTCTTACCATTTCAATTTCATCTTCTAATTTTTTATCTTGAAGTTGCAAATCGACAACTGGAAAATCACACATATGCACTGTTAGATTTTCACTTTTTTTCGTTAGATTTTGATAGATATCCTCTGCTATGAACGGCGCAAACGGCGCAAGTAATATTATGGCTTCTAACAACACGTGGTGAAGTGTTACATATGCAGCAGTCTTGCTATCTGTATCTGTATCTGTCCACATCCTTTCCCGAACGATTTTAATATAATATCTGGATATATCTTCTACGATAAGGTTCAGTATTGCATCTACAGATTGATCTTGTCTGTATGATTCCCACCCCACCTTTGCGATTTGTTTCACCGTCTGCAAACGAGAAAGAATCCATTTGTCTATAGTTTCCAAAGCTACTTCTTCCAAAGTGAAATCCAGCGGATCAAATCTATCAATTTCCATATATGGAATTGGAAACCGAAATACATTCCATAAAATGTTCAACCTACGATTCATCTCTTCTATTTCTTCCCACGAAAATCGCATATCTTCTCCCTGTGGATTCACTGATAATAAAAACAGACGCATTGGGTCTGCTCCATACTTTTCTATAGCTTCTCTTGGGGAAACGATATTGCCTAGTGATTTGGACATTTTTCTCCCATCCTCCGCCAAAGCCCAACCATGCATGAGTACATTTTCATAAGGCGATTTTCCCATCGAAGCACTAGACATACCTAGCTGAGACCAGAACCACCCTCTAGTTTGATCATGTGCTTCCATAATTAGATTCGCTGGCCAAACAGTTTCAAATTCTTCTTTTTTTGATGGATACCCCACCGTTGCCCATGTTGCAACCGATGAATCAATCCACACGTCGAATACATCTGGAATTCTTGTATATTTTTTACCATTTTTAGTAATAGTAAGCTTGTCTACAGTTGGTTTGTGCAAATCTACACTGTTTGGATCAATTTTTTGATCCACTAACTTAGCTAGCTCTCCCCTTGTACCCACCACAATCATATCTTTAGATTCTTCTTCCAAACTAGCCCCTTCTGGAGTCCAAATCGGAATGGGTATCCCCCAATATCTTTGACGTGATACATTCCAGTCAGGTGCCTCTTTGACGAACTCATAAAATCGATTGTCCCTGGCCCATTCTGGATACCAACTTGACTTGGTTATATTTTCAATAAGTTCTTCTTTTATTTCTGTTATTTTGATGAACCATTGATCCGTAACAATCTGAATTATGTTAGTATTACAACGCCAACACTTACCATAATCATGAGTGTATTTCTCTTCTGCAAGTAACAATCCTGAATTCTTCAAGTCCTCAATAATTTCTTCGTTTGTATCTTTAACAAATTTTCCCTCATATTTTCCTGCATCTATCGTATATATCCCATCCGTACCAACTGGACAAAACAATTCCAAACCTCTCTCTTTCCCCGCACGAAAATCATCCTCCCCGTGACCTGGGGCAGAGTGAACCAAACCCGTTCTGTCTACCTCCACAAAATCCGCCGAGTAAACCCTCAGTGATCTATCTCCCTTTACATGATTGGGAACTTCCTGGCGCAGCGGGTGTTTATACTTCCATTCTATCATATCTTCCCCCTTCAATTCTTGCTCTATCTCCCAACTATCATATTTGCCCTTCCCAACTACGGCATCCACGAGCGATTTTTCTATCCAAAGTTTTTCTTCCACACCCTCTTTCACAGCCACAACCTTTTGATATGTAAACTCTTCATTTACAGCTACAAACGTGTTTGCTGGAAGGGTCCATGGGGTGGTGGTCCAAATAACTAGAAACTCTTCTTTGTCTTCTAATTCAAATTTAACATAAATAGAAGGATCTTCCACTTGGTGATACTCAATTTCATTTTTTGCAATAGAAGTTTCACATCTTGGACATTGACTTATAGATCTTTTTCCTCGCTCAACCAGTCCTCTTTTATGCGCTTGAGAAAATCCCCACCATGCAGCTTCCATGTACTCTGAGGTAACTGTTTTATATGCATTTTCCCAATCCATCCACACACCAAATGAAATAAAATCATTTTGCAATCCCTCCCGTTGGAAATCTGCAAATTCTTTACATTCCTCAATAAATTTTTCAATACCAAATGCTTCTATATCTTTTTTATTTTTAAATCCTAGTTTTTCCTCTACTTTCGTCTCAATGGGGAGTCCGTGCATGTCAAAACCCGGACGATCATATACTTGATATCCCTTCATGCGATTGTATCGAAGATATCCATCTTTCAATGTTTTATTCCAAGCTGTGCCCATATGGGCAGCCCCCGATGTGTATGGGGGCCCATCTACAAAGAAAAATGGTTTCCCTTTCGCACGATGTTCTTTCGTTTTGACGTACGCATCACTTTGCTTCCAATACTCTTTCACACGTTCCTCTAATACTTGGGCTTCATATCTCCCACCAACTTGTACATCTTTTTCCATAGTTAGTTCCTCTCCCCCTGTAACTAAAGATTAATTGTTTGTGTTATCTTCTCCCCCCTGATCTAATTTAGATTCGTGATTTTACATATCCCAACCCAATTAGCGAGTATTTTTTCATGTGATAGGACTAACCAATCTTATGGAATCTTGTATTTTCTGTGCTATCGTTGAAGGCGACATCCCCAGTTATTCTCTCTATGAAGATGAGACAACCCTGGCATTTCTTGATATCAATCCAATATCTACTGGCCACACTCTTGTAATTCCTAAATATCACTCTTCAAAAATCAATCAACTTCCCATTATGTTTGCAAATTCCTTGATGAACACAATCCACACTTTGACCGGGCCAATTGAGGAAGCTGTTGGTGCCAATGCTACCACAATAGCTTTTAATAACGGTATTGCAGCGGGCCAAGAAGTTCCACATGTCCATTGTCATATTATCCCCCGTTTTGAACAAGACGGTGGTAAATCCGTCCATTCCCTAGTTAAGGAGTCATCCTCCACATCCACCGATTTCTCTGATATATTGATGTCCATCAAAAATTTGCTCTAGTTTTTATCGACCTTTTAGCAACTTGTAATGGCCAGCAGACGGTTGATATATCTCTCCATTTTCTGACATTTTCTTAATCATGTGCTCCGTTTGAGTTTCGTCAATTCCTTTTTCTTTTGCACTTTCAATAATATCTAAAATGGGAGCGCCATCCTTCGGATGTTGCTCTGTCAATTTTTCTATTATTGATCTAATGGCCTTCACACGATCAAATTGGTTCCTCGATTTTCCCATCTCAATTACTGTGGCATCAAAAATCCCAGTTTCAGGATCGATACCCACTTTTTCGAGGCTAGCACGGACGAGGTCAATAACCCTTTTTGCATCTCCTTTCTCAACAACATCCGAAAGACGAACTCTTGCACTCGCTTCCGCCAATCTGACCAATGCCTCCAATTTACGGGCAGTAACTGGAATTGGGCCTCCTACCTCCCTTACCGAACGAAGTCCCACATAAAAATCCTTGATTTCTTTCTGTGCTTCTTCACTCATAACGGGGAAACAATTCCTCTTTGCATATGCAATATACTTTCTAAATAAATCAGGTTCTATCTCGGGTTTGACCTCCTCAACCACTTGACCCATTTCGACTGAATTTTCTCCCCTATTCATTGCATATTTTTCTCTTGTCCCACGCTCTCCTATGTAATTAGTTTTAATTATATGCTCGGCAATCTTCTTGTCTAATTCTTCATTTGTCTCATCTAGAATTCTGAATATTAGATCAAACCGGGATATTAACGCAGGCTCGAGATTGATTTGATCCCCAATCGATTCGTAAGAATCATACTGTCCGTATTTTGGGTTCGCCGCCCCCAAAAGTGAACATCTACTCTTTAATGTAGCATTAATCCCTGCCTTTGCTATGCTTACAGTTTGCTGTTCAAGCGCCTCATGCATCGCGGATCGGTCTTCTACTCGCATTTTATCAATCTCATCTACTGCAGCTATTCCTTTATCTGCTAATACCAGCGCTCCGGCTTCAAGCGACCATTGTTGTCCTCCTCCAAAATCATCTTTAACCGCCGCTGCGGTTAGACCTGCACTTGAACTTCCCTTTCCAGAGGTGTAGACCGAACGTGGTGCTATATGTCGAATATATTGTAATAATTGCGATTTACCTGTACCTGGATCTCCGACCAATAATATGTGCACGTTCCCTCGAATTCTTGTACTATCTGGAAGATGCTTCGTCACTCCTGAAAACAACTGCAGCGCAATTGCCAATTTTTCTTCTCCATATCCGTATATCGATGGAGCAACAGACCCTATCATTTGATCATATACATCTTCTTTTTTTGAGAGTTCAAGAATGGCTTCTTCGTCTTCTTCTGATATCTCTATATTTTCAAATTCTAAATCCTCTGAGACAATGGAAATACCTTCCATGTATACATCAAAAACTCTCAATTTTTCACTGCCTTTTTTCCTCTGTTCAAGTCTCAATGTCCCTGTCGCCACAACCCGATCTCCTGGGCTGACCAAACCACTTATATCATCTTCTATGTGAATTTCTATACTCTGTGGTTGTTCTCCCCCTCTCAACCCCTCTGGGGATTCTTGTATGAGCAACGTTTGTGTATCTGAGAACGTTGATCTATCAAACTTAATCTCAAATGGGCCCTGGCGTTCACATCCACCGCATACAAATGGTTCTTGGTATCCTCTAACCTGCGGTACATTTGTCACAGTTGCACAACGTTGGCATTCAAATGCAGCTACATCCACTTTTGGACGGACATTAGTAGATTTTCGTATTAGTCCTTGAACCGATACGAGAGTATTCACATCTTTAGACCTAATCCCTCGTATTTCTGTTAATTCTTGTAAGTTGTAAATTCTAATATGGGCGCTCTCTAGCATGTCATCCGTTCGATACCGCAAATCCCCCACATTTACCAACGCCTGTTTTGCAGCTTCTGTCACATGATCTGGATGTGCGATGAAGTCATCCGCCATATTCGGATCAAATCTATACAGTTCGCCCCAATCTATGTTAAACGATCTTTGTTTTTTTGGATAGTTTTCAAGTAAAACCCCAACCTCTTCTTCACAATACGCATCTATGAACTCTTCAAAACGCTCGACTAGTTGTTGATTTATCGCTTGAGACATACCCTATACTTAACAATTCTAAACTTATCTGACATAAGTACCCTTGGCAAGCGTGCGGACTGGAAGTGAAGGGGGTCCTAATTTCCATTGGAATCAACGATGAGAGATGAAGAATTCTGATGGGACCACCCGGATTTGAACCGGGGTCGCAGCGTCCCAAACGCTGAAGTATACCAGGCTAACCCATGGTCCCGCCTACCCACATTTTCCCGTGAACACCGTAAAGTTTCCGCTTATTCTTTTTTAATTTCTACACTAGATCCTCTCCCAATATGGATCTCGTTTGCCATATTGACGAAGAGACCATGATCTACCACTCCTGGAATATTTGAAATTTCTTTACTTAATTCTAATGGGGATTTTATATCTCCAAAATCACAGTCAAGAAGAATATTTCCATTTTCAGTCGAAACTGGGCCATCCTTCCTAATCGAATATCGCAGCTCGGGCGTTCCACCCATTTTTTTAATCCTAGATGAGACAACAGTCCTTGAAGAGAATATCACTTCAACTGGAACTGTTTTATTTAAAACCTCTGATACCTTGGTGGAATCTACCGCAACTATGAATTGCTCCGCAGCAGAAGCCACAATTTTCTCTCTTGTGTGTGCGGCCCCCCCTCCTTTAACCAAATCAAAACCAGAAACTTGATCTGCTCCATCGATAGCGATGTCAACGCGATCTACTTCTGACAATCTTAGTAGTGGGATTCCAACTGTTTCTGCCAATTGACTAGATTGAAAGGATGTTGATACCCCTTGAATATCTAATCCTTGTTCTACAGCTTTACCAAGTGTTTGTATGGCATACAGCGCCGTGCTACCTGTTCCAAGACCTACAATATCCCCTTCTGAGACTAGAGAAGCCGCACTCTCTCCTGCTAATCTTTTTTCTTCTTCCGATCCACTAGTTGCTTTGGTAAAAATATCTCTAGTTGGATCATAGGTATATCTCATGTCTTATAATTTCACGGAATACCTGTCAAGATAAACCTCTACCGCGTCAGGTTTATACAAAAGTTCTATTTCTCTAGACCTTCCCCTCCCTTCTATTGGCTTATACGCAGCTGTTATTATTCCAACTTCCTCGAGCTTGTTTACTATCTCTGAGTATCTAGTATAGCCCAATCCCGTCTGTTCATGAAACACATCATAGACGTCACCAGCCCTTTCACCCGAGTAATCCACTAAAACATGAAGTAGCCCTCTTTCTGAATCTGTTAGATTCTGAATACTCCTCGATAGATGCACGTATTTTGCAGATTCATACGCTTTGTCTATATCTTCAATAATAATCTCTCTTGCTGCACGCATCTCCGCATTAAGACCCGCACGCCTTAATAAATCTATTCCCACTCTTAAATCCCCCTTTTCTGCGGTCAGTGTTGCAGCGTAGTTCAACACATCTTCTGAAACAACGCCTTCATAAAATCCTCTCTTAACTCTGACCCCGAGAATATCTAGGATTTCTGAAAAACCATACGGGGGGAAATAAACTTCTTCAGGACGAAATACACTTTGAACACGAGAATCGAGTCTAGATATTGCCTCTAAAGCAGGGTCAGAAGATATAATTATCACTCCAATACGAGCACCTTGTTGTACCTCATGCGCACGCAACAATGAATATAATGTGTCCGATGCTTCCTTTTCATAAAACAAATAATTTACATCATCCAGTGCCACTATCAGCGTCTCATCATCTTCCACTATGCGCTCTGTAACTTGCCTAAATAACTTCTTAAATGAAATCCCACTAGACGGCGGCTCGTACGAAAAAACTGATTCAAACAATCGTGAAAAAACAGAATAACGCGTAGAATCAACTTGACAATTAATTTGCACCGTTTTTATTTTTGGATAAAGTTCTAATTCATCAAATAAAACTTTAACAGCTGTTGTTTTACCTGTGCCAGGTGGACCCTGAGCATATACACTCAACGGCCGCGATTTTCTAATCGCTGGACGCAATGCGAATGTAAAAGTATTCATCTGGTTTTCTCGATGAACAAACTTTTCTGGCATATGGTCTACTTCAAATATCTGCTCGTCTCTAAAAACCGATTCATCCCAAGACAACATATCTCTTGAAGCGCTGTCTTTCATCACTTTCACTTCACTCTTGTGGCTATTTAACCTTTGCATCTATTTGCAAACTTTCCCTCCGAATCCACCATCATACCATTCCAATTTCACCTCTATTCCGATCCCCCTTGGCAGAAATGCATGGCAATGAATTTTTACATCATCCCTCTGATTTAATACTATGCAGACAAAGCTGATTGAAAAAAAGATTAATTCAATTCAAGCAGCATTAATTCCCAAAACCCGTGTTTTAGTTTCTTTTTCTGGTGGTGTGGATTCTAGCGTAGTCGCCGCAATTGCTCACGAGGCACTGGGGAAAAACGCAATAGCATGCACTGCAAAAAGCGAAACTCTACCCGAATCCGAACTTTTAGATTCTATTAGCATTGCCGAAGAAATAGGAATCCGACATGAGATAGTCAATTTCTCAGAACTTGACAATCCTGATTTTGTCGTAAATGATACCTTCAGATGTTATCATTGTCAACACATGCGATTTGAAAAAATGTATGAATTTGCTAGGAAAATGGACATAACCACAGTGTGCGACGGGACTAATGCTTCAGATCTAAACGCGACACACAGGCCCGGACTTCGTGCAATAAAAGAACTCCAAGTTTTCTCCCCCCTTCTTGAATTCAATGTGACAAAAGAAGGCGTTCGTGATATAGCTCGTTTTTATAATTTATCAGTGGCAGAAAAACCAGCAATGGCATGTCTGTCTTCCCGAATTCCAACTGGAATCCCAGTCACATCTGAACGATTAGCACGTATAGAACAAGCAGAATCTATTATACTCAATATAGGATTTTCACAAGTCCGCGTCAGAGATCACGACGGAATCGCCCGAATCGAAGTTGGGCAACACGAACTCGACCGTCTAAAAGATCCAATTTTAACAAAAAAAATTGAAGAGTCTCTACTAACTATAGGATTCAATCAGGTCATCATCGACCCATCTGGATATAGGACTGGGGGGGCAAACTTACTCTCTACAAAAAAATAATACCCATCAACGTTCAGTAGAAACCTTTTTTTTCCAACCGTATAGTTTCTAAGGTGCAGCGCGATAGGATAGCCAGGATATTCCGCCGGGCTCATAACCCGGAGATCGGTGATTCAAATTCACCTCGCGCTATGCGTATTAGATTTATTCTTTTCCAGCCCACTTTGCTATTAAAAGCGTTCCTTCAAATAATCCTACCATTGTCAGAGTTACAATCAAAGGGGCCATTCCCGTTGGATCTGGGCTGAAAATAAAAGAAAGTCCCAAGAACCCTCCCCAAAATAAAATTCTTCTTTTTACTAACCATTTCCTAGTCACAATTCTCATCAACAAAGCAAGCATCACGAAAATGGGTATTTGGAATACAATCGCTAGGTATCCCATCAAAACCAATATGAGGTTAAACGTCTGCCCTAACCCAAACCCAATTGTTGCTATACTTTCAGAATAGTATAAAAAATATGTAAAAATAACGGGCAAGATGATGAAATATGCAAAACTAACACCAACTAGTGCCAGTACCAAACTCGTTGGTATGGCAGCCAAATAATACCGGCGCTCATGCTCGTAGAGCCCCGGACGCATGAAGACATACGTTTGCCATACTCCAATGGGCAATGCAATTATTAGCCCAACTAAGCTGGCCACTTTAAATTCTGTGAATTTAAGTTCCAATATTCCGTACAACCTAGGTCTTGTAACATCACTTACTGGAAGTATTGAGTCCCATAGAAAGTTAATCGCCACATCTGCAAAAGGAAATGTAATGACGCTGACCAATCCTGCAACCCCTACTACTACTGCCAATCTTTTTATTAATTCTCCTATGTGATCTACTATCGGCAACTCCCTGTCATCTTTCGGTCCTTTTTTTCCACCGATGAAATCTCCCTGTGCACTATCTTTTTCCACTATCTCTTGAACCGTTTCTTTAATTTTTCCGGCAAGGTTTTCACTAATCCCTGAAACTGAAGCAAGATCACTTTTTTCTGCAACTTGAAGCGCCTCAATAGTACCAAAACCAGCCTCATCAAGTGATTGGGCTTTAATTTCTCCAACACCGGGTATATCTATTAATTTCATTTCATTAAAGGAACTTTTCCATCCACACGACCCTTAAGTGAGGTAACTGGTATAGATCTTTTTGTAGAGATGCATACCGATAAGGTTCTCCTCGAGAAAGAAAATATCACAATAAGATGAGTGTCAGCGACTTCTTAAATCCTGATGCACGCAAAACATTCGATAAAGGCAGAAAAACAGCATCAGACATGCTGACCGCAGCAAGATCGAAACTACGCCATGTGTTCCTCGTTTTCGTCGTTGTTCTATTGGCCACTATCTATGCCATGCGTTTATGGATCTGGCCTAGTTTAAAACAAGATTTACTCTCCCGTGGCGCCGATGTTATTGTACTAACACCTTTTGATGTTATCTTGCTGCAAGCCAAAATTGGTATCCTTGTCGGTATCATATTCTGTATACCCTTTTTCTTGTATTACTCCCGGGACGCACTCAAAGAGCGTGGAATCTATCCTAAAACGGACATACCTATTTGGAAATTAATTGGGATGGGGCTACTCTCTACATTCCTCTTTTTTGGAGGCATTGCATATTCTTATAGAATTTTTTTCCCATTAATGTTTGATTTTTTGGCCTATAATGCAGTCAGTGCAGGCCTCTCTCCAACATATTCCATTGTGGAATGGACACAATTCATTTTCGTTCTCGGTTTCGCGTTCGGCCTCGCAGCACAGTTACCCTTAGTTATGACAACATTATCCTATACAGAACTTGTTCCATACGAAACGTTCAGAGATAAGTGGAAATACGCAGTTTTAGGAATGTTTGCATTCGGAGCTATATTTTCTCCACCCGATCCATTTACTCAAATTTTATGGGCTGCACCTCTAGTTGTTTTATATGGATTTAGTTTGTACTTATCCAAGATAGCCGTCTCATTTCGTAGGGGAAAAGACAGTATTGATATACTCAAAACCGCGCGTAAAAAATCTACAATCATTATAGCCACAATAACCATGACCAGTGCTGCTGGCTATTGGATATCTACTATTGGAGTAACTCAAATTCTAACTTTGGTGGGCTCACTCCAAAATTATATTACTAGCACACCTCCCAATCTTCTCAATCAATCTTGGCAAATAACTATAGTCCCACCTGTTGTATTCGCACTATCAATCGGTCTTGTCTCTGGACTCTTAGTACTACTATATCACTCTATACCTGAATTAGAGCCTAGAGTTGTCTTCGGTGACCCTACTGCAATCGATCTAGAATCTCTCGATGTTGAAGGTCTCCAAATGGCCCCTCCTGAAGCCCTCATCCAATTGACAGAAGAAAAAGGACTTGCCATGGCCTCCCGCGCAATTGAAGCAGGGGATGCGGAAAGGGCCCAAGCCATCTTACGAGCAGTCGACTCTGCCAATCAAATGCGTGCTGTAGATATGTTATATCATTTTGATGAAGAAGAATGGAACCGAATGCAAAAAGAAAGATTAGAACAAAAAAGAAAAAGAAAGTTCGAAGGATCTTTCAAACGAGCAACCGCTGGGATTGTAAGTTCGGTCTCAGAAAAAGAAGTTGGAGAAGAAGACATAGGTGGATATGCCTACGACATCGCATTCTTATTTGATACCTTACGATCTAAAACTTTCAGAATTTTTGGAGTATTCATAACCGTCTTGGTAAGTGTTTTTACATTCCTCTATACGGGGGGAATCGGACAGTTGAAAAACGATTTTATTCGGCGTCTCCCTGATATAGTCCGCCCAGAAGAAGTTAGTATAATAACTCTCCACCCCGTAGAAGCACTCATTTTTGAAATTAAAATCGCGACCCTATTGGGTCTTGTCGCAACGTTACCCTGCATCCTCTATTACCTGTGGCCCGCCCTCAAAAAACGCGGTATAATCAAAGGCGATCGAAACGTAGCATTCAGTTGGGCTGGGGCCATATCTATAGGGCTTCTTTTTGGCAGCGCGTTGGGGTATCTTTACGTGGCCCCCGCTTTCGTTTCATATTTCGTATATGATGGAATCCGAGCAAACATGCTTGTAACTTATCGGGTATCTAATTTCTTTTGGCTTATTTTCTTTTGCACCATCGGAATTGGACTTTGGATAGATATTATTGTAACAATGATAATGTTCCATCGAGCAAGAATAGTTTCCTACACCACCATGTACAAAAATTGGCGTGCCGTGACGGTTGGAACTCTAGTCCTTTCCGCCGTATTTACTCCTCCTAGTGTCATAACAATGGTTCTAGTCACATTTCCTATTATGATCGCGTATGGAATTGGGCTATCTGTATTATGGATATATGATAAAATAAAACCATTTGAAGTTCCTACATAACTGTCCAATATCCCTTTATTTTAATACTCAAACCACTCTAAAAATAATATGACCACCCAAAATTCAACTACACTCTCTTCAAAAATTCTCAACGAAGAAACCATCCGAATAGGGTTGATAGCTCTATTTATAACTGGTCTTTTAACAGCACAACTTACAGCGGTAAAAATCCTAGAATTATCCCCTCTGAATCTCGGAATATCAGTCATGGTTCCCGCAGGAGTACTAGCTTATGCAATCACGTTTTTCGCATCTGATTGTTACGCCGAATTATATGGGAAAAAAGCAGCAAGGACAGTCGTTTCTATAGCATTTACAATGAATATTGTAATGCTTGTTCTTATTTGGATATCTATTAATGCCCCTGGGTCTGAAGCAGGGATTTCTCCTGAACTATTTGCCACTGTATTGGGGCCTTCTGCAAATGTAGTCATAGCCAGTTTAACTGCATATTTGATTAGCCAAAACCTGGACATTTTGATATTCGATACCATCCGTGAGAAGACCAATGGTAACAAACTTTGGTTGAGAAATATAGGCTCCACCACAGTTAGCCAACTTGTAGATACTATTCTATTTATCACTTTGACATTTTCAATTCTCCCCTCTATTGTTGGAATCGGAATTGGGCTGCCCTTATTTGTTATCGTACAACTCATATTGGGTCAATACATAGTCAAACTCTTAATCGCCCTCGCAGATACTCCTTTGATTTATGCTTTCTTTTCCTACTTAAAAAAAGAAAATTTGATGCATAGTTAATCCCTTCTTTTCACTTCACTAACGCAACTTCCAAATCCAAATTTTAGTCTCACTTCCTCTATTTTTATCTTCCACAATTCTCCCACTTTAGACCCCGGAACAAAGACATTATACCCATCTATATTTGCCATTCCATCTCCTCTTTTTCCAACCCCTACTATTTCAACCACTATCTCTTCTCCCACTTTAATCGGGGCTGTCAATTTTCCTTTACAAATTATATACACCTCTGCAGATTCTTTCCGGGATGCACGTGGGTTGAAAACTTTAACCGTTTCAAACTCTTGATTAAGATCTCGCAGAAATTTCTCAATGTCTGTTCCATAGAATGCCTTAACAACAAAATTTCCCCCATGACAAAGAATTTCCAAAGCACACCCAAGGGCTTCTCGCCCTAGATAAATAGATCTAGCTTGATCCAACGAATATTCCCCTGTTATATTCGGTGCCAAATCAGATAACACAACATCTATCGGGCCACCATTTCCCAATTTTTTGTCGCCTTTTTTCTTCTTTTTTCCTTCAACAATTGATTTAATTTTTTCCTTTGTTTTTTCCTTCGTTATGTCTCCTCTTATTGTGATTACTTCTTCTAACGGTTCTATTTTTTGCAGATCAACACCAATCACCACCCCCGATTTAGATAGTTCTCTCGCAACTTGTAACCAACCACCTGGGGCAGCACCTATATCCACAACAGAATCATCTTTTTTGATAATCTTGTGGACTTCATTTATCTGTTTAAGTTTATACGATGCCCGCGACCGATACCCCTCGACTTTTGCCTTGTTGTAGTAGAAATCTTTTCGGGGCATTACATATTAACTAGACAACTCATGTTGATACAATCTTCGCTCAAAAATCATCACATAGTGATCTCTAAAAACCATCTCAAATCACCTTATAATCTCCCCCCAGCGGAACAGATGTCTTTTTATCCCGCCTATTCGTACCGAGTTCAATAATGTTCAGCGCTACTATCGAAGCAAAAATTCTACAAGAAGCAATCAGCTCTGCAAAAGTACTGGTGGATGAATGTAAACTACGTCTCGACAGTGATGGTTTTCGAATTAGGGCGGTCGATCCAGCGAATGTAGGCATGGTCGATCTTGAACTTTCCACATCAGCATTCGTATCATATGAGTCCGATGGGGTAGTATTGGGTATAAATTTATCCCGATTATCTGATATCACAAACATAGCTCGATCCGATGAAACTATTGATCTAGAATTCGACGAAGAGGTCCAAAAATTGACCATTCAGGCAGGTGGATTGCAATATACACTATCTCTAATCGATCCCTCATCTATACGAAAAGAACCCGACCTACCCGATCTAGATCTCCCCGCAAAAGTTGTGATAGAAGGTAGGAACTTAGACCAAGGAATCAAAGCCGCAGACATGGTTTCTGACCACATAGCCCTAGGCGTAGATCCCGAGTCTCAAACTTTCTATATACGCGCAAAAGGAGACACAGATAATGTCCAATTAGAACTAAAACAAGACGAAGTGATTAGTCTCCAACCCTCGTTAGCACATTCTTTATTTTCCCTCGATTATTTCAAGGACATGAACAAAGCAATACCCAAATCCACTCCTGTCACGCTATCCATGGGGGAAGAATATCCCATCCAAATTAATTTTCCAATCGCAGATGGAAATGGCCAAGTAACTTATTTACTTGCCCCTAGAATCCAGAGTGACTAGATTTTCTATTAACCATTTACTTTCCCCGCCTGTTTGTACGGCAATCTAGCGAGAAGTATAACCAATGGGATAAACGCGATTGCCCCCACAACAAATGGAGACCAAATTGCTATGGTGTATAATACAGCCATGAACGGTGGACCCATTGTTCTTCCAAGACTTCCTGCACTTTGAAAAATCCCAAATGATACTCCCTGTGTATCTTCTCTAGCAGCTAGTGAAATCAACGTCGACAACGACACGCTAAAACAGGCATTTGAAACAGCAAGTATTCCTAAAACCACGAGAAGACTAACCACCCCCGGATCTATCACATTTCCATTTAATATTATTGGACAAAAAGGCATCAGAATCATCGAAACCATCAATCCAACAGACGAGCCAATCGCGACATTCCTTGGGGAATATTTCTTAATGAGGCTCGGACCAAACATCCCATGAGAAATTGCACTAATCACCCCGATATATGTGAGAATCATCCCTGCGGTAGCTGCCCCATATCCGTATACGTCGGCGATAAACGGTATGAACATCACTGTAATCCCTGAAAAAGCGATAGCGCCCACCAATGAAACAATGACCACTCCTCTAATTGAATAGTTCTTCAGGGGTTCTAGTAGCTCTGCAAAATTACTCTCCCGCCTCTCTACTCCCTCAGATAGATTCGATTCTGGAAGATAAAAAATACATAGGACCATACCCAAAAAACTCAACAAACCAGCACCAAAACTCGGCAACGAATAGATAGTTATTGGAATTATTGCTGGAAGTATGGAATCGACAATTCCAATTATATATTCTGTAGCTAAGATCCCTCCAATAGCTGGTCCTATTATGAACCCCACTGCGAACGCGGCACCAATATATCCTAGATATCGTGGCCTCTCTTCTTCCGTAGTAACATCCGCGATATACGCATTCGCTGTAGAAATATTTCCTCCCATCGCCCCTGCAAACATACGGGCTAAAAACAATAACACTAGCCCCCCTATTATGCTATATGACCCAATCTCTTCTGCAATTCCAAAGAAAAACCATGCCACAGAACTTCCCAATAAAGAAATCACCAAAATAGGACGTCTGCCCCATACATCTGATAACTTACCTAAAAACGGAGATGACACAAATTGCATTAACGAATACGATGCTGCCAACAAACCAATTGCAATATCACTAACACCAAAACTCCTAACATAAAATGGTAAGACTGGTATGATTATCCCAAACCCAATTAGATCTAATAATATGACAAAAAATACTATTGATAGCGCTCTCTTTGGATTGGAAATTCCATTTCTATTTTCTGGAAGTTTCATTCCATCCTCTCAATTACCCTCTTTGCAGCTTGCGCCTTTTCCATCCACCCATATCCTCCCTCATATACATGTTTTTTATTATCTATCACATCTTTGGGGGCTGATTCTCCAAACCCTCCCCTTTCCCAACTGCCACTCCGAACAAGCCATTGGGTAACCTTTTCTTGTGTTTCCTCCCATGAAAATCCAACCATTTTGTGCCACGCCAACATAGCAAAAAGAGCGTTATCGTGACACCCTGGATAACTCCCTTTTTCATATATGGTCCTCATGGGTTCTGATACCGGTTCTGATATTCTGTCTGCCCTTTCTGCAGGAGTTAACAGTCTAATTTTTCCCAATTCTCCTTGCTCAACACGTTGTTCTCTTGTTAAAATGAACATTATTGCAGAGTGAAGATTCTTCCATTCTGATTGAATTTCGCTCGCCATTTCTTTCTGCGTACTCGGATCAACCAAAATTAAAGAAATAATATCAATATATGCTTTTTCGATCTCATCTCTGGAACATAATTCAAATTTACATTCTGGAGCATGCATACTACTTCTAGTTCGGCATCCCGGGCAGGGATATGCAAAAAGCATAGGTACACTATTATACCTTTACCTAGGCTTTAGGTACATCGATACACAGAGACTCTAAAAAACATAGGAATCCCCAAACGTCACCGGATAAGTTTATCCTGGATGCAGTTCGAGAGCCTAGTGAATGGAAATTCTACATGCAAAATATCCGTTTTTATCCTCTGCAAAAGAGAGCGTAGCGGATTCGGGGTTTGATTTAATCTCTACCATCCAAACCAACAAACCAACCGTAAACCGCGCCCTGGAACGTATTTTGTGTGCAATTGAAGAAGGCTCAATAGGCCCAGAACATAGAAACACAACAGTAGAACTTTTGTCATATCCCCTCGCGCGCATTCTAGTTTCTCTAGTAAACGAACCCGGTCTAACACACAGGTATTCTTGGGCAGAATCACAAACTGCTATGTCTCACTTCAAAAACGATATAGAAGATGACACTAAACTGAAAAGCATCAGTCCCGCCCGCCTATCTCTAAAAACACTCCTCGACGAATTACAAGTCACAAAAAATATAGTCCAACATGGTGATACATTTTCGATTTCAGTTGAGACCTATCTGTCCTTTATTTCTTATCTACCTGATGCTAGCTGGAAGTTGGTATTTCAAGCACTTTCTCAAGGGAACATCAATGTCGAAGAATCTGAATTATATAAACTCCTGGGAGTTGGAATTTTTCGGCAAATAAAAAGCGATCTCCCTCTCAAAGTTCCCAAAGAAGCCGAAAAGCTATTGCAAACACAATTAAAATCTATCCACAGTTATATCGACGAAATTGATCTCGAACCAGAATTGGGCCCTGTCTCCATCGATTTTTTCCCACCTTGTATGGCGCATCTCTTACAACGGATAGAATCCAACGAAAGACTCAATCCGCCATCGTTGTTCTCACTGACTTCTTTTCTTATTTCTACCCAAACAAACCCCCAAGAAACTCTTGATTATTTAACAAACAATTCTTTCCACCCCTCTCTAATCCAATCTACCATGGATTATCTCCAAGATAAAGACGGTGCACCTCTATACCCTCCACCATCATGCGCAACGATGCAAGCATATGGTGATTGTGTTAACATGGATGAAATTTGCCAAACAATATCTCATCCACTTCAATACTCTTCTAAAAAACACTCTTAGAATTCTAACTATTCTTCATTTCTCGAAAGCAAATACCCCGTTCCCATCATAGCCACTATAAATCCAACTATCGCCACAATTATCCACAACGTCCCTTCTTGAAGGATTCCATCTTGCATAGAATATTTGTTTCCAATATATACTATTGCCACTACAAAAACACTTGCCCAGGCCACAGAAGCGATTATCTCTAATAATCGAATTCGTGGTATGTTCATACTCTATCTATTTCTTAGAAATAGTAAAAAGGGCTTCGAAGCAAAACAATCTCTTATGCAATATCATTCTGATCCTTATTTCTCCTCACTATAATCCCCAAACGTTGTCTTTTCCGACTCACCAACTAATTCCTCAAAATCAATTCCTTTCTCATACAAGTCCCCCCGCGAAACGCGATAGTTCCCACCTTTTGTTATATACAAGTCCCCCGGATGAAAGAAATACCATTTCTCATTATTAAATCTTACACCAATACGCGCTTTGGCACCAAAGTTCTGAGAGAAATAAACTAAAGCTTCGACCTCTTCTCCACTTAAATAGATCTTATCACTAGCACTCGATTTAACTTCAAATGCATAAAATAACTTCCCATTTCCTGCTAATACATCTGGCAATTCTCGCGATGTGGCACCACCACTTGCAGGCGCCCGCATGACAGCAAAACCCGCTTTGTCTAGTAATCTTACCAGTTCTCTTTCCACTCGACTCCCCTTTACCTGAGCCGAACTCACGTCCCGAACTCCGATCCTCTCAAATAATTATCTTGCGATTCTGAGAGGTAGTCTATCTCAATTCCCTCCGATCTAAGTTTTATTTCTGCCACCTGTGCGTCCAGTTCCATTGGCACTGAATGTACCCCCGGACCATATGTAGGATTTACAACCATCTCGCGCATACAGACCGCTTGCATACCAAAACTTTGGTCCATTATCTCAATCGGATGCCCAAGAGACAATGGGCTGGCTAAATTGACAAGTCTCCCCGAAGCAAGCACATTAATCCTACGACCATCTCTCAATTGATACTCCCGAACACCATCCCTCACCATTCGTTCAGATGTGGCTAATTTTTCTAGTTCTTTTATATTAATCTCAACATCAAAATGCCCAGCATTTGCAAGAATAACCCCGTCCCTCATCAATTCAAAGTGATTTTTATTCAGAATATCACAATTCCCCGTCGTCGTAATGAATACATCCCCCCTATGAGCCGCTTGCAGCATTGGCATCACTTCATATCCCTCCATGTATGCCTCCAAACCCCTCAATGGATCTACCTCTGTAATTATTACCCGTGCGTTTTGACCGGATATTTTTTTGGCCACCCCTCTCCCACAATAACCATATCCCGCCACGACCACTGTTTTACCCGCCCATGAAAAATTAGTCGTAACGGCAATGGAGAGTATAGTCGATTCTCCCGTCCCATGAATATTGTCAAATAAACGCTTCATTGGAGTGTCATTAACTGCAAAAACAGGATATTTAAGTTTCCCTTCAGCTTCCATAGACTTGAGTCGGTGCACCCCTGTAGTAGTCTCTTCACACCCTCCAATTACGCTCTTTATCTTTTCCTCATGATCTTCGTGCAACGCAAAAATTAGGTCTCCGCCATCATCCAATGTCAAAGTGGGGTTGTGAGAAATCACAGCCTCTATCCCTTTGTAGTATTCTTCATCAGTAATTCCCTTTGCAGCATAACTCGAAATCATTGGGTTGGCATCCAGAGCAAAACTCACATCATCATGGGTTGAAAGAGGATTGCAACCAGTCACTACGACCTTTGCACCACCTTCTGCTAGTAATTCCAATAGCACAGCTGTTTTCGCTTCAACATGCAACGCGACACCTATGCATTGACCTTGAAATGGCATCTCACGAATGAATTGTTCACGTAAAAAAGAAAGAATAGGCATGTTGGACGCAGCCCAGTCAATTTTTTGTCTCCCCGTATCTATGTAATTATCCACATTGTCAACGGAATCTGAAATGGTGGGATAAATACTCATGAGCTCTCTAAGCGACGCACCAAAGAAAAGTGTTTCAAGATTCTATCTATATTAGATTACCTCTTTTTCCTTACCCGTTCACTAAGATCATTCGCACATATACGAGCAGATTCTATGACTTTAGATTCATCCAAAGTTAGTACTTCTCTGTCTTTCATAAGGACTTTTCCGTCACAAATAGTGTGGATCACATCCGAACCCCTCGCCGCATATACAAGGAGATTCACACATTTCCTCATTGGGGTAAGATGCGCAGCTTCGAGATCCAATATTGCCAAGTCCGCAACCCAACCCGGTTCTATTCTTCCTGCTGGTATGTCTAATATATTTGCCCCACCCACCGTGGCCATTGAAAAAACAGATGTGGCATTCACAGCACTAGCACTTTTAGCAGACAGTTTTCCTACCATCGCAGCGTCTCTCATCTCTCCAAATAGATCTAAGTCATTGTTCGAAGCAGCCCCATCAGTTCCGAGTCCTATTGTCACCCCTGCATTCTGCAATTTTTGAATTGGAGCAATTCCACTGGCCAATTTCATATTGGATGCTGGACAATGAACAACCCCTATACCTTTATCAACCAAAATATCAATTTCATTTGAATCAACATGAACACAGTGAGCCGCGAAATCCCCTGAACTCAAAATATTATATTCTGATGCAAGCTCTATCGGTCTCATCCCATGCATTTTGCTAGTTTTTTCGACATCCTCTAATGTTTCATTAGTGTGAAGATGAATGGGAATTCCTAAATCTCTAGCACGGGGGATGTGTTCTTCAAAATATTCTAAATCAACTGTATTCATACTGTGGGGCATAAATGCCGTCTTAATTCTGCCACCCGCAAATCCACTATATTCTTCAGCAAATTTTAGTCCCTTTTCAGCATCCAAATAAGCATCATCTTCATTTTTGCCAACCGTCACCACACCTTGGCCTAACACAGCACGCATCCCCGAACTTTCAGTAGCCATTGCGACTTCAGACATGTGAAAATACATGTCACAAAAAGTAGTAGTACCCGATTTAATTAATTCAACCAAAGCCAATTGGGACCCAATATAAACATCTTCGGGTGTCAAATGAGATTCAATAGGCCATATATCTTCTTTCAACCACTCTTCGAGAGGTTTGTCATCCGAATAACCCCGTAAAAGTGTCATAGCCATGTGGGTATGTGCATTCACCAGACCCGGAATGACCAATCCCCCTCTTGCATCTATTTCTTCATCACCTCTAAGTGACTCCCCTACTTCTAAAATTAGTCCCCTCTCGACATCTATCAGGACATCTAAAAATTCTAGCGTCAAGTCTTCTTGTAGGACCCTTCCCCCTATGACACTTAGAGTATTCATATATCTCCTTTGGGATAGAGGACATTAGCCCCTACGATATGATCTTAATATACCGAAAGAGTGTTTCTCGTAGATTACATTAGGTATACTTATGAGAGTCGCGTTACCGAATAAAGGCCGTCTCCACACCCCCGCATCTAATTTATTATCTAGAGCCGGAATCTATGTGAGAGAATCTCAGCAAGACAGGAAACTTTGGTCAGATACAACAATTCCTGATACTACTGTTATCTATGTTCGATCAGAAGATATTCCTAGATATGTTAGCAGCGGTGCAGCAGACCTAGGAATCACTGGACACGATCAAATCAAAGAAAAGAATTTTGACAATATAGTCGATATTTTGGACTTGGATTTTGGAAAATGTAAACTAGTGGTAGCTTCACTTGACCCCCGTGTCAGCTCCGATATTTCCATCGATTCCCTTGAAAAATTAAAAGGAAAACGTGTCGCAACAGAGTTTCCAAATATAACTAAAACTTTCTTTGAAAATCAAAATATATCTATTGAAATAGTAAAAGTTGGTGGAGCAACCGAACTCACACCTCACGTCCGCATGGCAGATGCAATCGTAGATATTGTCAGCTCTGGAGAAACCCTCCGTAGCAACCAACTCATTACCATAGAAGAGGTATTGAGCAGCAGCGCCCGATTAATCTCTCGAGATGATGTACAAGACCATCCCTTAACCAAAAAAATTGCTGGGGCACTTTCTTCTGTTGTCGCAGCTAAAAATAAGAGATATCTAATGATGAACGCTCCTCGGGAAAAATTAGAAGACATCACAGCCGTAATACCCGGATTATCTAGTCCAACCGTGATTGATACTGCTGGAAAATCCACGGCAGTTATCCACGCTGTGGTGGATGAATCAGATGTCTTCGATACAATCGAACTTCTCAAAGAAAAAGGAGCAACTGGCATTTTGGTAACTACCATCGATAGATTAGTCGAATAAAATTCAATATTTATTATATTTTATGGGCATCGATATCCTCATCATTTATCAGAACTGAATCGCTGCTGTGTATGTTCTAGAACTAGCAGGTGACAACTACGATTTCGCTGTAGCGGAGGCTCAAAATGCGGCAAAAGGCGTACAAGTAATCGCACCAGGGTTGGCCCTTGCGGAAACAGTTTCTCTCTCTCGAACTATCCATTTAGGTTATACTCATCGAGTCAGTGAGGTCCTCTTACAAACCTCATCTCACTTATCTGAACTTCTTTCTTCCTTAGACATGATCCACCTAGACCAACCAGGTACTATCGCCATTCGAGCTAGAGATATTCGAAAATCCACCAACATTGACACACAAAAAGTCGAACGAGAAGTAGGAACTGTATTTGTCAACAAAGGATTTTCTGTTGATCTGGATACTCCCATTCATGAAATTAGAGTTCTTTTTTCGGGAGATATCTGTATAGTAGGGCGTCTGCTCGAAACGAGTTCGAAGGGATATTCAGATCGTAACCCCACAAAAAAACCTTTCTTTCAGCCTGGGAGTATGGACTCAATCGAAGCACGGGCGATTGCCAATTTAGCTGGGGCAAGACCCAACTCCGTAATACTCGATCCTATGTGCGGCACTGGTGGAATTCTTATAGAAGCTGCATTGATGGGAGCAACTGTGTATGGCATGGACGCACAACAAAAAATGATACTTGGAGCGAACCAAAACCTTCGACATTACTCTGTTAAAAATTTCGTAACCATTCGAGGCGATGCTGCAAATCTACCCATTTCAACTAAAATAGATTCAATCTTATTTGATGTCCCTTATGGCCGCCAATCAAAAATAACCGGGTATGAGATAGATGTCCTTATAGAACACGCCCTTAAAGAAGCATATCCTCTCACTTCAAAAGTAGTTGTTATTTCTGACTTTCCACTTGAAAAATTAGCTAAACAAGCTGGATGGGTTCTCAAAAATCACTTCACACGGAGGGTCCATAAATCTTTAACTCGACATGTCCACATTCTCCGTAAATAATCTGATCATCCACTTTCCATCAAAATAGACTCTCCCGCTCTAACCCTATCTCCAATTTTAACTAGTACGTCCTCTATACGCCTTCCTGCGGGAAATATGACATCCACTCGGCTACCAAATTCAATATGGCCAATACGCTCTCCCTTTTCAATACGATCTCCAACTTTTATATATGGTTTTATACGACGAGCTAGTGCACCTGCTATCAACACGATCTCCCATTCATCACTTGCTTTTACTTTACTCTCTTCTGATGGATCCACTGTACACACAATTCTAACTCTCTCATTTCTATCCGATTCTTTTGAGAAAGCAGGAAATAACCCTCCGGGTATGTGCTCTATCCCTTTAACGTATCCTGACACAGGAGCCCGATTAACGTGAACATCATACACATTCATGAACACTCCCACTCTGACTCTCCCATCCGATTCCTTTCTTACTACACTTACTTTCCCATCTGCTGGAGACACAATACCGGTGCTTGGAATTTCCCTATTGGGATCTCTTTTACTCCACACTATGAACAAAACGACAACAACCACAAGAGCTATGATTATTTCTTTCATCCCAGCGATCCCAATTTTGTCAAAAAATTCGTTAAATGAATTATTGAATTAGCTTCTTTTGAAAGATTACAATCAATCTCACTTAGTATAAGTGCAAACTCTACCTGGTCCACATCCTCTCTCTCTTTCACAACTTTACTTATAATTTCCAACAATTCTCCTCCAGAATATCCACTAGTTATCATTAACCCCTCAAGAATGGACCTTGCATTCTCAAACTGACCACTCAACGAACATTCCACAAGCTCTACGATGGGTTCTTCTAGTCCCATTTCTTGAACTATTTCAATCACTCCCTCCTGGGTAATTTCACCCCACCGTTCTGCAATCGCTTGTGTGTACATAATTGCAGATCTAATATTCCCCGACGCACTATCTACTACAAATCCAATCCCCTCTTCTGTAAATTTTATTCCCTCCTTCCTCAATATATTCTCTATTATCATATTCATATCAGAATCTTGGGCCCCTCTCACTGACACAGAATAACAGCGCGATCTGATGGCAGGAATAACCTTCCCCAATCGACGTGTTGTGAGAATAAATTGGGTATTATGATGATATTGTTCTATTATGCGCCTAAGAGCTTGTTGAAAAGTCCTCTGGGCACTTTCAAAATTATCAAGTATCATAACCTTTCTTCCCCCTGATACTGGCGGATAACTTGCACTTTCCTTTATGAAGTGAATAATAAGCGAATCTTTCGACCCACTAGGCATTTTTTTAGACGATATAAACCCAGAAAAAAGTGGATTCTCTACAATTTCCTTTTTTGAGCTATTAACTAAATCTGCAATATTGAATTCAATTAATTCCCCTCCTCTCGCAATGATTCTAGCCGCCGAAGTCTTGCCACCACCTGCTGGACCGTATAATAAAAAATTTATTGACATTTCTTGGGACTTTGGCAAAATATAACGGAGTTTCTCTTGAGGAAAATCCTCCGCATTGGGTGCATATTTATCGATCCATAATGGCGAGTCCATTACATATTGATAGTATTCAAAAAACAAGAATTGGTCGATTCATCCACTATCTTCAATCTAGTTCGAAGCGGGTATCTCCTTCGAGTAACAAGATTTCCAAATGACATTGAGAATAACTTTCCTAGGGACTAGCGGTGCAGTTCCTACAACCGAAAGAAGCTCGAGTGGAATTTTCGTTAATATCCACGGAGATAAATTTCTTTTCGACGCTGGGGAAGGTATTCAAAGACAAATGATGCATTATGGAACTGGATTTGGAATCCAAGATATATTCCTCACCCATATCCATGGAGACCACATTTTTGGTCTTCTAGGATTGATACAAACAATGGATTTCAATGGCCGGGAAGAGTCCCTTTTTATTCACGCGCCACCTGGGACTAAAAATTATTTAGATAACTTAGTTTCTCTTTGTGGAGATGGGCTAGGATATTCTATAACCATCTCTGAAACCCATCCCAACACAACGGTCAAAAAAACCCCTAACTATGCGATTAAAACTTTTAAAACAAATCACAAAACTAGTTCTACGGGCTATGCCCTGATCGAAACCGAGCGCAAAGGGCGATTCTTTAGAGAAAAAGCGGAGGAACTCGGTGTCCCCGTGGGAAAAGATTTTTCCACACTTCATGAAGGAAATTCAATTACATTAAAAGATGGTAGTATAGTTTCACCAGAACAGGTAATTGGTCCCCCTAGACCCGGACGAAAAATAGCCTACACTGGGGATACTCGACCAACAAAAACCACTATCGAAACTGTTTCTGGATTCGACCTGTTAATCCACGATTCAACTTTCACTGAAGAATACCAACAACGTGCAGAATTAACTGGGCACTCCACAGCACTAGAAGCTGCAGAAATAGCAACAAAAGCAGATATTTCTCATTTAGTTCTTACACACATTTCCTCACGTTTTAGTGGAAATTCCAATCTTTTGCTAAGCGAAGCAAAAACTAGATTTAAAGGGGAGTTAACTCTAGCTCACGATGGGCTAGAAATCGATATACCTTACGTAGATTAATAAAATCAAAGCTATCATTTTGACTTTAATATTTTCTCTCACGATAACCAAATACCCATCCACAGTATTTTTGCACGGGGAATGTACAGGGACAAACGTATAAGATGCCTCATAACGAATCTCCATCTAATTTGACGACATACGATAAGATCACCCAGAATGTGGTTGAAAGCATAACCGATGCAGAAATCCGTACATTGGCAGAATCTCCTCTCGACAAACGTGCTTATGTTGGGTTTGAACCTTCTGGAGTTCTCCACCTGGGACACATGCTAACTGCCAATAAACTAATTGATCTCCAAGAAGTTGGAATGAAAATAGTAGTCCTACTCGCCGATTTGCACGCATATCTAAATGGAAAAGGGTCCTTGGAAGAAATCCAACATACTGCAGAAATCATGCAAAAACAATTCATAGCATATGGTTTAGATGAAGGTCAAACCGAATTTGTTCACGGATCTGATTTTCAATTAGAAAAAGAATACATACTCGACTTGCATAAGCTAGGAACTTTAGTTACTCTCAACCGTGCAAATAGGGCCATGGCCGAAATACAAAGCGGCGACGTACCCAAAGTAAGCCAAGCTGTGTATCCTATAATGCAGACACTTGACATGCACTATCTAGACCTAGATTTAGCGGTTGGGGGTACTGACCAAAGAAAAGTACACGTACTCGCTAGAGAATTATTACCCGAATTAGGATATTCCCCTTGTCCTATGATCCACACTCCCATCTTGTCCAATCTAACCACCGGAATCGGAAAAATGTCTTCCAGCGTAGGTACAACGATTTCAATGGAAGATTCACCGGAATCCATCCATAAAAAAATCAACAAAGCATTCTGTCCCCCAACTGCAACCCCACCTGAAGATCAAGATGGGAACAACCCCGAAAACCCAGTATTACAAATTTTTCAATTCCATATTTTTCCCCGATTTGAACAAATCACAGTAGAACGAAACGATAAACACGGTGGAACTATCACCTATAATTCTTATACGGACTTGGAACATGACATAGAATCTGGAAATCTTCATCCTCAAGATGCAAAAAAAACCCTCGCACACTACCTTGATAATCTCATTCACTCAGGAAGAGAGAGGTTGACGGATCAATCTTAATATGCCCACAAATATAGATGGGTATTGCTTAAAACCCCACCGTCCAATATAGTACCATGAGCAACCAAGATGACCCCGCGGAAGAAGAGCTCCAACGGAAAAAACTTAGAATGCCAAAAGATGGAGAAGTATTCGCAGTCGTTTCCGATATGCTTGGAGCCAACCGTATACAAGTCCGCTGTGCAGATAGTGTAGAGAGATTAGCTAGAATTCCTGGGAAAATGAGGAAACGCGTTTGGATTCGACAAGACGACGTTGTTTTGGTGAGACCTTGGGATTGGCAAGATTCAAAAGCCGATGTAGTATGGCGATATGATCGGCACGATGCTGACCAACTCCGGAGGGAAGGAACTATAGAGTCAATATCAAACTAATGCCACAGCCATGACGTCAAAAAAAGAAGATTTTGAATTTGACACTTGGACCAACATAGATTTCACCGACGATGAAGTTGATAAACTCTCCCGGAAAAATGACAGAAAATTCGCAACATTCAAAAAAAGAATAAAAGACACTGACCAATTCAAAGTCGAGGCAAATGTTTTCGATGATTCTACATATGCAGCATTATACAAATTAGTCCAAGAAGGACACATAACAGCCCTTGGTGGTCCCATTTCATCGGGAAAAGAAGCAATAGTCTTCGAAGCATACGGCAAGGATGACAGTGAGATAGCCATCAAAATATATCGCATAAACACTTCCTCATTTCGGCAAATGAAAGACTACCTAACAGGAGATCCTCGATTCTCTGGAATCGGGTCTGACAAAAGAGATATAGTTTTGGCTTGGACGAGGAAAGAATTTGCCAATCTCAAAAGAGCTAGAGATGGCGGCGTCCGTGTACCCGACCCGATCGCTGTAAAACTAAACGTCTTGGTCATGGAACTTATTGGAGTCGAAGGTAATGTTGCCCCAAAATTACAGAGCATAGAACTCGAAAACCCACTTCTTGCATATGAGATCATCCGAGATTTCATGAAAAAACTACATATCTCAGGTCTAGTCCACGGTGATTTGTCGGAATACAATATCCTGGTACACGATGGAGAATTATGCATTATTGACATCGGACAAGCAGTCACCCACCGTCACCCAAAAGCATCGACATACTTGCACCGAGATTGTGAAAACATATCTAAATTTTTCAGCCGAAACGGGGTAGAAACGTCTAAAGAAATTTTATACGATTATATAACTCAAAAATCCCCCTAAACAAAGCTTAACTAGCCTCCGACAGAAAAATCTATATTATGCAGTATGTGAAGATCCCTGGAGAGAGAATCGGCGTTCTCATCGGTGAAGGAGGAGCAACCCTGCAAAAGATAGAATCACACGCAAACGTTACGATTGAAGTCGATTCTGATAACCACCGAGTACAAATAGAAAACACAGAAGCACCCTTTGAAGAACTCGCCGCCGCCGACATCGTAAAAGCAATTGGAAGGGGGTTTTCTCCAAAAGTTGCCCTCTCGTTACTCAAAGACGATAATATAACATTCGATTTAATCGAATTAAAACGTCTGTCTAGAAATGAAAATGATATGAGGCGGCATAAGAGCCGATTGATAGGAAAACATGGGAGGACCCGAGCCACCATGGAAGATTTAACTGACACAAAAATTGTTATTTATCGTTCAACTGTGGGTATTATTGGACCTTACCAACAAGTAGATTTAGTCAGATCAGCAATAGAGATGATAATCGATGGCTCTCGCCACGGATCCGTCTACGGCTTCCTCGAACGCAAACGGCAAGAAGCAAATCAATCTAAATTTGAACAATTCTAACCTTCCCCCTGCAAATTCAAAAAAGTAGAGATATAATCTCAAACATAGTTGAATATTGGTCTCTGCCCTATGGAAAAAGGCCCCTCTGACGCTTCGAAAATTATATATAGAACAACAAACAAATCAAATCCACTTATGGCACAGCAGCTAGGCGGTCAGCCGCTGATTGTGCTCGCAGGAGGAGCTCAGAGAACCTCTGGACGAGATGCACAATCTATGAATATCACGGCCGGTAAGGCCGTCGCAGAAGCAATCCGGACCACTCTCGGTCCGCGAGGTATGGACAAAATGTTGGTAGACAGTTCTGGAACTGTCGTCGTAACCAACGACGGTGCTACAATTCTTGCGGAGATGGATATAGACCATCCTGCAGCAAATATGATTGTAGAAGTAGCTAAAACCCAAGAGGACGAGGTTGCAGATGGAACTACCACTGCAGTTGTACTAGCGGGAGAGTTTTTACACCAAGCTGAAACCCTTCTTACTCAAAAACTCCATCCAACAACAGTCACTCAGGGCTACCGACAAGCTGCTACAAAAGCAAAAGAAATACTAGATGGAATCGCCACTGACGTTTCTAAATCAGACACCGAAATATTAGAAAAAATAGCGTCAACTGCAATGACTGGGAAAGGGGCAGAAAGTGCAAAAGATCTCTTATCCCAATTAGTAGTTGAAGCTGTGACATCCGTGAGCGACGAAGACGGGATCGATCTAGATAATATACGAATTAAAAAAGCAGTTGGGGGTGCCATCAATGAATCTGAACTTGTCGAAGGCGTTCTTATTCAAAAAGAGAGGGTACAGGAAAATATGCCCTATTACATCGAAGATGCCCGCGTTGCGATCTATGGCGGCAAGTTTGAAGTTAGAGAAACCGAACTTGATTCTGAAGTTAATGTCTCCGATCCTGCCGAACTACAACTCTTCTTGGATCAGGAACAACAGCAACTCAAAGATATGGTAAACAAACTCGTCGAGTTAAAGGCAAATGTGCTTTTCACCGATGCAGGGATCCACGACGTTGCACAACACTTCCTAGCTGAAGCAGGAATCTTAGCCGTTAGAAGAACAAAAGCTTCAGATCAGAAAGCAATAGCAAGAGCAACTGGGGCTAGAATCGTTACCAATTTCGACGATATCAAAGAGACGGATCTTGGGCATGCCGGAGAAGTCGTACAACAAGATCTCGGTGGAGATCAACATATCTTCATAACTGATGTAAAAGACGCAAAAGCCGTGACGCTCATTTTGAGAGGTGGAACCGAACACGTAGTCGATGAAGTAGAGCGAGCTATCGACGATTCCCTGGGTGTAGTACGTGCAACTATCGAAGATGGAAAGGTTGTAGCAGGGGGTGGATCCCCTGAATTAGAAGTCGCTCTTGGAGTCCGCGATTTTGCTGAATCAGTTGGAGGTAGAGAACAACTCGCAATTGAAGCGTTCGCAGATGCAGTTGAAGTCATACCCCGAACTCTAGCTGAGAATGCAGGACTAGATCCGATTGATTCGATCGTGAGCCTTCGCTCTCAACATGATGGAGGTAATGTTTCTGCAGGCCTCAATGCAGACACGGGAGATGTCATTGATATGGCAGAAGAAGGGGTTTATGAACCTCTTCGGGTCAAGACACAAGCGATTAAATCTGCCACCGAAGCCGCAATTATGATTCTTCGCATCGACGATGTCATCGCTGCAAGCGATGCGCCATCTGGTGGTCAACCCAGCCCAGAAGAATTAGAAGCAATGATGGGCGGAATGGGCGGAATGGGCGGAATGGGCGGAATGGGCGGAATGGGCGGCATGATGCCCGGCATGATGTGATCCCTTCTTAAAAAATAATATATTTTACTAACAGCAATTCAAACCGCAGTTTCCGAGAGACTAAACTGACGATTTTCTTCCACCGCATTCAACACAACACTAGTGTTTGAAGCCTTTATTATCGGGTCGATAAGAATAGCTTTTATTTGTTTATTCATTCCAGCCGTGTCTTTGAACTTTGCAATAACAATTAAGTCATAATCCCCTGTGACTTCATAGATCGATATCATTTGTTCGTACTTAGACAATTTAGTAGTAATATCTGGAATTTGAGCCCCCTCGACTTTCAGCTGAATTATCGCTGTGAGTCCATATCCAAGCTTTTCATATTTGATTGTTGGAGCATATCCTGTGATCACTCCTCTTTCTTCCAATCCAAATAGATGCCTCGAAATGGTTGCCACTGAAACACCCACTCTTTCTGACAAAGTTCTAAAACTAGCTCTCCCATCCTCAAGTAGTTCATTTATTAACTTTGAATCAAGATTTTCATACGTCATCACCTAAATATACGGGTCATTCTTATTAAAATGCACCGAATGGTCATTTTTATCTTAAAATATCATCCGTGCGCAAACCATAAAATTTTATTATGTTACATACACTATAATAACCACAGATTAAAATGACAAATGGACATTCTGATTCCGAACTGGCTAAAATCGGCCCGTCGGAACAAAAAATTCTAGATAGTATTCAAAAAAATAACATCGATTTCTTGCGACTACAATTCGTCGATATACTCGGTGTAGTAAAAAATATAGCAATTCCTGCTAATCAAGCAGAAAAAGCATTCACAGAAGGTATCTATTTTGATGGTTCCTCTATAGAAGGCTTCACCCGGATACAAGAGTCTGATATGCGCCTCGTCCCTGACTCTTCAACCTACGAAGAACTTCCCTGGAGAAAAGATGAGAATGGTAGAGGTGCCGCTAGAGTCATTTCTGATGTACGTCGAATAGACAACACACCATTCGAAGGAGATTCCCGAACTACTCTTCAAAACTCTCTTGAAAAAGCAAAGAAACTGGGATTTGATCTAAACGTTGGAATTGAGCCTGAATTTTTCCTTCTAAAAACAAACGAAGGAAACCCTTCTCTAGACACACACGATGTAGGAGGTTATTTTGATATAACTCCTGCCGACCTAGGTCCTTCAATTCGCAGGGATATGGTCTATACTCTGCAAAAACTTGGGTTTGAAATAGAAGCAAGTCATCACGAAGTCGCAGAAGGCCAGCATGAAATAGATTGGAAATATGCTCCAGCTCTCAAGACGGCAGACAATGTTGTGACATTCAAAGCCGCAGTAAGAGCTGTTGCACACCAACACGGTTTATATGCTACTTTCATGCCAAAACCCATCTCTGGTATAAACGGATCAGGAATGCATACTCATATGTCTCTATTTGAAGGCGGAACGAATGCTTTCTTTGATAAAGATGGAGAATTTGGCCTTTCTGATATAGCTAAACATTACCTAGCGGGTTTGCTAGAACACGCACCAGCTCTAACCGCAATTTGCAACCCTATAGTTAATTCCTACAAACGCCTCGTCCCGGGATATGAAGCCCCAGTCTACATAGCTTGGAGTGATGTCAACCGATCTGCACTGATCAGAAAACCAGCTTCGAGAACTGCCGCAGGGACCCGCGTGGAACTTAGATCTCCCGACCCATCTGCCAATCCATATTTAGCTATAGCCGCAATGCTAGAGGCAGGATTAGATGGTATCAATCGAGAACTAGAAGCCCCCGAACCAGTCCGTGAAAATATCTACGATTTCGATGCCAAAAAACAAGAAGAATACGGTATAAAAACACTTCCAAGCAATCTAGGAGATGCTATAGATGCCCTCGAAGCAGACGAAGTTATTTGCAATGCACTTGGGCCTCACATAATCGAAGCATATACCACTACCAAACGTGCAGAATATGCAGATTATTTGGTTTCTGTTTCCGAGTGGGAACATAACCGATATCTACGCACTTTCTAAATCAATTAGTTTCCTGTAGCCTCGTATATCTCAGAAACTGTAGCATTTGTTTTCAATGTAGTTCCCCCATAGTGGGTTCTTGAAACCTCAAAACCCACATCTGATAAACATTGCACAAATATTTCCATGGAGGGCGCAGGGCGCTTCCACAGTCGACATAATTTATGCTGGTCATAGTGTGTAGGAATTTCTAGTTCCTCTAATAACCTTGAAAATATTTTTTGCGCCCTATGGGCCATACCCATTTCTTCTGTTAGGTTTCCCTCAACCCTGCCTACAAAATCTTTGCTGGCTGTATTTCCCAACCAAATTGGACCAGAAGTTGTCATTTTTGTACTGCCACACGAAGGACAAATAGAAGGTGGAAACGAAATCAAACCATCTTGAGTATCCCGATGCAAACAAGAGGTACAGTGATGCAAGTATCCTATTTCCTCCAACGATTCATTTGCTCTTGACACTCTCCTTTCTATTTCTACATACACCCTATAATAATGGCGAGTAGCATGGCATAATATGGGATTAATTCCAATATCATATCGCGCAGCCATTCGTGCCATCAAAGAAAGAAGAACTCTAATTCCTACTTCTGCATGGTATTCCGTTTTCCGAGGAATGGAACTATATCTCCGAACACCCGCCTGGAAATGTGCACCACAAAGAGGTGCTGTGTCGGTCGCAGTCACACAAATCAAACGCTTAGCCCCTCTGAATGCACTATCCAAAAAAGAAATCGGGCTTCCAAATGGGTCTATGTCCACCACGTCATATCTATTAAGACGAAGGACAATATTGACATCATTTTGATACACTTCTCCCGACAATCCATTCCTAGATAAATTAGATTTACACAATTCGACAGCATCTTCCTCAATATCCACTAATGTTACTTTCCAACCATCTGCAGCAGCCCTCACTCCTCTTATCCCGGTCGCAGCATTTGCATCTAGATATGTATCAACCCCCTCAACCCTGTATGCTCGCAACGCCGCTACTGTTATATCTCTATTTAGCTCCATATTCGGATTAAAAAACACATCTTTAGTTCTACCAGACACCGATGCAGACGGAACTATGGCTTCAATCCCTCCCTCTGAGACTGTATACATATATCCACGTCTGTGGCAAAACCTGAAAATCCATCGTTTATGGTTACTTGCCATCCTCTGTCCAACAAAGTTGCCAATTTATTTATTTTTATTACCCTGGAGCACTAACTACACCTTGTGCCAAAGCCCAGTGGAAAAAACAATTCCTCGCTACCTGAAAAACCCGCAAATTTTTACACAGAGTCATTACTACAGAAAAACGGGATTCGTGGACAAAAAGCCCTCGAAGCTATTCAAGAAGACAGGGTCAAACAATATCGAGATTTCACCGTAGTTGTCGGATATGATGACGAATATATCGTGGAAGACGGGATGTGTACCTGCAAAGGTTCAGAATACAATATCAAAAGCGACACGAATAAGAAATGTTGGCATTTATTGGCAGTAGATATAGCAGAAAGAACTGGAAGCATAGATTACCATGACATGTGGTATTCCGAAGTCCGAGATTTATTATGAATTTTTTTCAAAAACCAAAACCGTCTGAAATTTTTTGGTCCCTATTTCTATCAATCCCCGTTGGTATTGGTGTATCTTTGGCCATAATGAGAAGTACCGGGGGAAATTTAACAGAGCCACTAGTATTCGTACCGGGATTGCTTTCTTTTTTATTTATATTTTTAATCATTATCCTCAGTATTCTTACCCCTGAAGATTCCTCTTAAAATCTTTTTAGACTCATACACTTTGACAAACTTCAATAAAATTATGGAGAATTTTTAAACCAGTTTCTCCAGATTTCTCCGGGTGAAATTGTGTCCCAAAAATATTTTCTCTAGCAATCATACTAGCAAATTCCCCCCCATACTCTGTAGTTGAAACTACCGCAGAACTATCTTTTGGAACTGCATGATATGAGTGCACGAAATAAGCGTGCAATCCATCCACTCCTTTGACAATAGGATGATCTTGTACAATCTTCAACTCATTCCACCCCATATGCGGCACTTTTTCATTTCTAATTCTGATATTCTTACCTGGAATTAGATCCAGTCCCTGCACATCCCCTTGTCCTACACATTCTGCCTCTTCTGATTCTGTTAGTAACATTTGCATTCCTAAACAAATACCAAACATAGGAATCCCACTTTTTCCAATTTCAATAATACTTTTTTTGAGTGGTTCTGCATTTTCCATACCCTCTGAAAATGCTCCCACTCCTGGTAATACCACACCATCTGCGTGAGATATAATATCTATATCTGATGTTACAATCACATCCCCGCCCGAACGCTCAAAACCCCTTTTAACACTCCTCAGATTTCCTAACCCATAATCTATTATTGCTATTTTTACATCAGTCATGGATTATCTCCCACTTATTCTACTAGACTAACAATCCACAAAAGGATTATGCACAGAAATCATACCCACAATACTTCTACTTCGCCCCTTTCATTTTTAATCCAACCAACTCCACAGCTTTTGAAATTGCAGATTCAAAAATCACTTTTTGGTTTGGATTATAGAGAGTCGCAGCGGGGTGAATACAAATCAGAATAGACCGATCCACTCCCTCAATGTTCGCTAATTCTACTTCGCCCGCTTCTTTTGTAACTAGTACTTCCCTTTGAAGTAAATGTTCAGATGGAACTCGTCCCAGCGCAACAATCAATTTAGGATCTACAAGTGCAATTTCGGTGTACAGATGGTTCTTGCAATTAGAAAGTTCTTTTTTGGATGGATTTCTGTTTTCTGGGGGCCTACAACGAACACAATTAGTGATTCTAACATCTCCTCTTGAAATACCATTTTCTTGTAAGCTTCTATCAAGAACAAGGCCACTTCTCCCCACGAATGGCTTTCCGCTTATGTCTTCTTCTCTACCTGGACCTTCTCCTACAAATAATATCTCCGCGTTCATTTTTCCATCCCCATTAACAATCATAGTCCGTGAAGAAACCAATGCGGGGCAACGCTCACATGAGATCACTTTCGATCCCCTCATATCCTCCATATACTTTACTAGTTGTACTGACAGTTTATGAACTCTATCCCTATTAAACAACCATCAATCGAATTTGACCCAAACAATCCAAAAAAATACTTATATATGGCAATTGGTTTCGCCGCCCTCTTCATGGCATATGTTGGAGTCATAACTCCTGGAATACCGTTCACTGGATTTCTGATTATTGCAGCTTGGGCCTTTGGGAAAAGTTCCAAAAAATGGCACAACTATCTCTACACCCACTCAATCTTTGGACCCTTTCTTCACAATTGGGAAACTGAGCGGGTATTCCCTCGAAAAGCACGGTATATAATGATGCTATCTATGTGGTTCAGCTCCACCATTGTTTGGATTACCACAAAATCCATAGCCTTTACCGGTGCCGTAGTTCTCATCATGATACTAGCCATACTTTGGACTAATAGATACCCCGAATCCCCTTCAATCAATACGATGTGACTCCAATGGACGTTTGTAACCTCACGCATGAATCCACCATTTTTACTTCCAACGCGTATTTGATTTTCGGAGAAAAAACCACTCTTGTAGATGTAGGTTCTGACCCCAACACTCTTGAAAAAATTTATCTCCATACCTCCAAAATAGATTCTATAGTTCTGACCCATCAACATCCCGATCATGTTGGATCTTTACATGATATCATGGATGCTTTTCGACCCGATCTACATTGCTATGCAGATCATCCTTTGCAAACATCAAAACTTACCAATGGCCAAAAAATATTCATGGGCGACGATTGGTATACGACTCTCCACACTCCTGGACATTCCAAAGACCATTTGGTTTTTTTGAATCATAATTCCATTTTTACAGGAGATATAGTCGTCTACAGTGACCAAGCGTTCCATCGTGGTAGTTTCGGACGCACCGATCTACCTGGCAGTTCCCGAGAGGATTTAATATCTAGTATAGAGCTAATATTATCCAATTCCCCTCAAGATTTAAGGAATATGTACCCAGGCCATGGCCCGATGTTCCACGGAGATGTTTTGGAAGTAATCTCTAAAGCCCTGGCTAGAGCCAAGAAACGAGAGCCAAAATACAAACCAGAGGGATAACTCCATTCTGCAATTAAACTAACCAGCAGCTTGGCGTTCTCTTCTTCTAACACGCAACCCGGTATATCCACATTTACGGCAAGCCTTCGCTTTCTGTGGATTTCGGGCATTACAACGCATACAAATTTTCTTTTGCAACATGCGTTTCTCTGCTTGTTCAAAGCGCGCCATAGCCACACGTATAGTCTACCACAATTAAAAACTTTCGAGTCCCATCGGGGCTTCTAAACAACATTTTATTCAAGACAAGTACAATTCTTGGACATTTACCACATCTTCTGAAGTTAAACAAGACGCATATGATTCTAAAGGCTCTTCATTAAGTGTTAAAAAATTCAGTCCCCATCGGAACTTAGATAGTACCTTTCTAGATTGTTCTTTCTCACCTAAAATAAACAAAGAGGCCGCTATAGCCTCCACTGTTGTAAGTTTAAACGGCTTTCCATAGTTCACGGGATTGGCTGCGACTAGAAATGGTAGCGCCCGGTGGATACCTTTCATAGAAAAACTACCAACCCCTGCAGTTTCCCAGGAACAATCCAACGCCACCAATTTGTACGGATATTTATAATCGGCAGGAGACAACGCCTTTTCCGAATACGGATTAAGGATTATGCCATATGGTGTTGACTTATTATCTCTATGTAATTCAGCCAACCCGAAACGTGAAAGCTTTCTAGCCGTGCATTTGCTTGGATCGTCGTCACCTTCATATCGAATATGGATTTCCACAGCTTGACTATATATCCAGAAGTACCAAAAGAGAATCGAAGGAAACCCCATTTCGAACCCTCAATTTTTTGTCTGTACACAGCTTTCTTTTTTCATGGATTGGGCACTCATAAGCGCAACGGCTTTATTTATGGTTTCAATGACTTTCTCCCCTGGACCCAACAATTTACTTTGTGCAGCACATGGGTCTCAACACGGAATCCGAAACACTTTGTCATTGATGATAGGAATGTTTTTTGGATTCACGGTTTTAGCACTCATAATTGGAATCGGAGCCGTTTTCATTGAACAGAATGCCAATATACTCCAAATACTAGTCTACGCTGGCGCATTGTATATTGCATACCTCTCCTATAAAATAGCGTTCTCATCCTCCGTATCCACCGACGAATCTACTCAACTACTTGGTTTCTCTACAGGTCTTTTCTTACAACTCGTAAATGGGAAAGCATGGATCCATTTCATTGTTTTAATGACCACCTTTGCAACTCAATTCGCCCCTGGCTATGGAGTAAAAATCTTGTTCGTTTTAATCAATTCCACATTGGGTTTCACAGCCCTATGTACATGGGCATTTGCCGGAACGTTACTTCGTAAACTATTCAATACACCTGGACAAGTTCACACCTTGAATTTGCTGCTGGGACTATCACTTTTCTCCGTGGCAATCTGGATCGCATTTTTTCAGTAGATCCAATTAAAAATCCAAACACTTGATATCTCCGTATCTCAAAGACTAACTAATGCAAAGGAGAGACATTCTATTAGGAATTGGAATTGCAATCTCTGGGTGTCTCGGTACAAGTGAAAATAACAAATATGAACCAGATTTAGACCCCTTCGATGGATACCCTCCTCTGCCCGCTCAAATTCCCCCTCGACAATTCTTTGACCCCACTACTTTTGATGTGGCTAAAGTCAACTCTCAAACTATCCCTCTAGCACCCCTCAAAACAGTCTATAATTGGCACCAAAGAGGAGAAGCCCGTTTTGTCGACTCAAGATCTCAAACACAATACGAACGATCACACATTCTAGGATCTATACTAAGCCCCGCACCATCTGGAATTGGATCCTCAGACCCCACTTCATATTGGCCAAAAAACGATAGAATTGTGACTTATTGTGGATGTCCACTTCATCTCTCCACATTAAGAGCAGCTAGCTTATTGAATTCTGGATTTACAAACGTTTACGTACTCCAAGATGGATTTTGGGAGTGGCACGATAGACGATATCCTCTGGCTGGAAATGATCTAAACCTTGCGCCCAAAATTTGGATTCTTCACGGAAAAACAGACCCCTCTTTTTCTGGAAAAACAGTTTGGATACGCGAGTTACAATCGGGACAAGTAGAGGCAACTATGATTCAAACCAATGGCGAATTTAAGTCTGACATACGATTTTCAAATATCTCTCTCACAACACCCATTTCAATTGAGGCCCCTCATCGAACCATAGTTAGCCCTCTCTCTGCATTAATTGACACAACAATTGAAATCTAGTTTCTCAAACCTGCACCAACTGCACTCTCTCCTATCGGATCACTACCTTCAATTCTTTCCAATCCACCCATATATGGACGCAATACTTGTGGTATTTCCACAGTCCCATCTGCATTCTGATAATATTCTAGAATCGCAACCATGACCCTAGGAAGTGCCAAACCTGAAGCATTTAACGTATGGATATAATCTGCCGATTCATGACGCTTCGGACGATACCTCAATCCTGCCCTACGCGCCTGGAAATCTTCAAAATTAGATGCAGAAGAAACCTCCAACCACCGACCATCATTTTTTTCTTCATTATTCCCTATCGGTGTCCAAATTTCAATATCATAAGTTTTAGCCGAGGAAAATGTCAAATCTCCTGTACAAAGGGAAATTACCCTATATGGCAATTGTAGTTTCTTGAGCACTTCTTCTGCATCATTCACTAACAACTCAAGCTGTTCATAACTTGAATCTGGCCGGGTAAAATTAACCAATTCAACTTTATTGAATTGATGCACTCTAACAATTCCTCTAGTTTCTGTACCATGTTCTCCCGCTTCCCTCCGAAAATTAGGAGTGTAAGCCTGATGCTTTATTGGTAGATCCTCATCAAGTAAAATCTCTTCAGAGTACATATTTGTAACCGGGACTTCTGCAGTTGGACATAGCCACAGATCTTCTCCTTCAATTTTATAAGCATCATTGACAAATTTTGGAAACTGCCCTGTCCCCGTCATAGATGCAGATGATACCGGGATTGGAGGGATTAATTCAATATATCCCTGTTCTCTATGGATATCTAGCATCAGTGAAATTAAAGCATGTTCCAACCGCGCACCTTCTCCTTTCAAAAAATAAAAACCCGACCCTGTAGTTTTTGCACCTCTCATCTCATCAATTATGTCCAACCTAACTCCTAGATCATAATGGGGAACAATATCCTCTGGAAATTCTCTTAAATTTTCAAATCCCACCCGGCGAATCTCAACGTTATCTGATTCATCCATTCCCGTCGGGACACTTTCATGTGGCACATTCGGTAATTCCAATAACCCTTTCTTTAATTCTTCTTCTAGAGCTTTCGCATTTTCTTCTAGCTTTTCTAATTCTACTTTCAACCCCGACGATTGAGCTATGGCTTTCTCAGCAGCCTCATTTTCCCCTTTACTTTTAAGATTTCCAATCAACGTTGAAACCTTATTCCTTTCATGCCGAAGATCGTCACATTGGGCCTTCATAACTCTCCATTTCTCATCTATTTGAAGCAATTTTACCACTACTTCTCCTTCTCCCATATTCCTATTTTTGATGGCCTCTTTTACTATCTCCGAATTTTCTCTAAGATATTGTCTAGCCAACATATTCCTACATTTAACAACGAGTGCTTAAGGAAAACAATATCGGGTTGTCACTACTAAAAACCCGATAATATATACTTAAACAGAAAATAAAGTAAACATAAAACCCAGTTTTACCATGGAAAACCGTCCCACTCACAAAAAACAAACTGCCAACGCTTTTGGAAATAGGGCAAACTCTTATCTCTCTAGTAAAATCCACCGTGAGGGAGATGATTTAGATATCTTAGCCAATTGGTCAAGAGGCTCTCGACTCGCACTCGACATAGCCACTGGAGCAGGACATGCTGCCAATGCGATTTTCCAAAAAAATTCCTCTCACTCTCGTGTTATAGCTATCGACATATCTCCTAAAATGGCACACACAGCTCTATCTGCATATCCTATCTTGGAAGTGGCGGTCTCCGACGCAGAATCTCTACCTTTCCACGATGATTCATTTGATACCATCGTTTGCAGAATTGCAGCACACCATTTTCCCAACCCCCGTCTGTTCCTTGAGGAAGTCTCTCGAGTATCAAATTCTTCCGGTGTTTTTCTATTTGAAGACAACGTAGCTCCCAATACCCCTTTTCTCAACACATTCCTCAATACCGTTGAAAAATTGAGAGATCCCACCCACATTCAAAGCCACACAGTAGATCAATGGACAAGTTGGATTGAAGAGCAAGAATTTAACATAGAATCTGCCACCGTCCTGAAGAAGGATATTCCCTATATTCCTTGGACTACCCAATCTAATACATCTAAAGATAACCTGACAAAACTCAATGAACTTTTCATTAATGCTCCACCTGAAGCAAAAACACTTTTTGACATAAAAATTACTAATGGATCTGTGGAATCTTTTTCAAATCTGAAACTTTTGCTAAAAGCCACTCGATTGAATCAATAACTATACCTTCTCCGCCAGAACCAACTACTCTATGGTGCGCGTGACAATCTGGAATGAATACCACTGTGAGCGAGATAATTCATCAGCAGGGGAACTTTACCCCTCTGGGATTCATAATTTTATAGCTAACTTTCTCACCGAATCTGGGTATGTCACCACCACTGCAACCCTGGACTCTCCCGAACACGGACTCCCTTCTGAATTATTAGACCAAACAGATGTACTGCTTTGGTGGTCCCATAACAAAAATGAATTATTAGACGACTCCATCGCAAAACGTGTGACAAAAAGAGTGTTGGATGGAATGGGATTTATAGTACTTCACTCGGCATTGCGCTCCAAACCATTCCAATTGCTCATGGGAACTTCGTGCCGATTAAAACGAAGAAATGCAGATGAAATCGAGCGCGTTTGGATAGTTGACCCCGGGCACCAAATAGTCCAAAACCTCACCTCCGAGTATATAGAATTCCCACAATCTCAGGTCTTCGCCGAACCATTCGATATACCTAGACCCGACGACCTAGTATTGGTTAGTTGGAACGAAGGAGGCGAAGTTTTTCGAAGTGGGTGTTGCTGGAAAAGAGGAAATGGAAACATATTCTTCTTGGGACCTGGGCACGAAACGCATCCTGTATATCACAATCAAGACATTCAATTGATTATCAAAAATGCTATTGATTGGGCCACACCGAAAAACTCACCTCCTGTTCAATACGGAAAAATGAGTGGGGCAACAAATTCCGAATCTAATCAAAATTAACGAGGATTTTTTTACCTTCCATCCCCATTAAGCATCATGGATCACGAGGCAGAAATCCGAGGAATTGGAATCAGTTGGTGCGAATCTGGAATGGCAACTCCCGTAGTACTTTTAACAGCCAAAGATAGATACGTTCCCATCTTTATTAGCCCCGACCAAGCACAATCCATTCAGTTCGAATTGCAAGGAGAAAGGAGCACCAGACCACTTACTCACGATCTGTTACTAGAAATCATAACCGAACTAGGAGGTGCACTTGACAAAATCATTGTAGATGACCTTTCTGGAGGAACTTTCTACGCTAAAATTCATCTTCAACGTTACACCGATGGAAAATCCCATCCGTTTGCATTCGATGCTCGGCCTTCTGATGCGATCGCTCTAGCGGTCCGAGCAGATTGTCCAATCCTTCTTTCAGAATCAGTGTTAGATGCAGCAGGACAGTCCATTGGCGATTTCATATTACAAGAGTTTGGGAGTACTGGGTGGGAGTAATTCCTACAATACTCACTTGTATACTTTAATAAACTGTATGCACTAATTACTATATAGATGAAATTCAGCTATCCCTGGCAATTCATTGGACGCAGATCTGCAATGATGGCAAAAAATGGAATGGTTGCAACAAGCCAACCATTGGCAGCCCTTTCTGCCCTCCGCGTGTTAGAGAATGGTGGGAATGCAGCAGACGCAGCTGTAACCGCAGCTGCAGTACTCAACGTCGTCGAACCCCACATGTCTGGTATTGGAGGGGATATGTTCGCTCTAGTACATTTCAATAACCAATACCAAGCGTATAATGGAAGTGGCGGTGCCCCTGAAGAAGCCAATTTATCACTATGCCAAAATCTAGCCTCTGAACAGAAAACCGAAAGTGAGTTTCAAAATCTCGACACCCAACCAACCGAAGACGAGCTTAAAATGCCCACAAAAGGTGGACTTTCTGTAACAACCCCTGGTGCTTTAGCAGGGTGGAACGATCTACTAGAAAAATATGGTACAATTTCCCTTTCGGAAGCATTTGAACCCGCAATCAAATATGCAAGAGATGGTTTCCCAGTGAGTGAATATATTTCTTGGCAATGGTCTTTTGCTTCAAATAGAATTACTCCCTACCCTAAAACTGCACTCACTTATCTCCCCGGTGGTTCCCCACCCACCCCTGGAGACATCTTTTCCAATACTCAGTTAGCCGATACATTTGAGCTAATCGCTAAACACGGTATTTCAGAATTTTACAACGGAAACTTAGGAAAAAATATGGTTGAAGCCGTACAAAAAGATGGTGGACTCTTATCTCGATCAGACCTCGAAGAACATGAAGGGGCTTGGTGCGATCCAATTTGTACTAATTACCGTGGAATCGATATACTTGAGGCTCCCCCAAATGGCCAAGGACTGATAGCACTTGAGGCGATAAACATTGCCGAAAATTTTGACCTTCCACCTTCTATCACAGACCCCGACCGGATCCACACACTCGTTGAGACCTTCAAGATAGCAGTTTCAGATGGGCACAAATACATCTCCGATCCTGCCATGGTGGATATCCCCATGAAAAAAATGCTATCAAAAAAATACGCACAAAAACGAGCTCAAGAAATAGGAGAATCTGCTAGTTCTTATATTCCTAAAGCCGGTCCAAATGGCAACGATACAATTTACATTTCTGTAGTCGACGGTGATGGAAATGCAGTTTCATTTATCAACAGCATTTTCATGGCTTTCGGAAGTGGACTCTCTTCAAATGGTTTCTTAATTCACAATCGAGGATGTTCATTTAGCTTAAATCCAACACACGCAAATTGCATCTCTCCTCATAAAAGACCATTTCATACCATAATACCTGCCATGCTTCAAAAAAATGGAGAGTTCAAGGCGTCTTGGGGTGTCATGGGTGGCTCTATGCAACCACAGGGACATCTGCAAGTCTTGCTATCTTTAGTAGACCTGGGTCTCAATCCTCAAGCTGCAATGGATGCCCCTCGATTTAGATGGGTAAATGGAAATACAATTGCCCTAGAAACTAGCCGTATCCCCAATAGTACCGTTGCTGCACTACGCAAAAAAGGGCATGATGTTCTGGAAGAACATCTCTTCTTCAACCCCAGAGAACATTTTGGAGGTGGGCAATTTATTTATTCAGATAAAAATGGCACTCTCATCGGAGGATCTGATCCTCGCAGAGATGGGATTGCAATTGGATACTAATTCGATTTTATCCATCATTGCTCCAGTTTAAACACTTGCCATTCCTAAAATAATCGATAAAGTTTCCTGAAATGTCCCTTCTCCCAACTTCTTTTAAAGATAGACCAGAACTCGAGCGAACCGCTTCTTTTCTTTACGGTGTAAGTGCCCTTTCCATGATGGGTGTGACGTTTATCTCACCCGTCTTTCCCCTGATGTTTCTAGAAATAGGAATGACCGAAATGGATATGGCAAACATGATCGCATGGTTCACATTTCCCGCTCTTATTTTCATACCTCTCTGGGGTTTCATCGCTGACCGTTTCCAAAGGAAAATAGTCCTTGCAGTTTCTCTATTACTTTTTGGTGTCTGTGGGACTGCTATCTTTTTCACAGATAATATGCAAACAATACTCTTGTTACGATTTGCACAAGGAATTGGAGTCAGTGGAATCATGCCCATGTCCGGCACTATAATTGGAGACATGTTTTCCAAACAAACTGATCTTGAAGTTGGAGCTCAAGGTTTGCGAGTGGTTTCTATAAACATAGCCAAATTTTTCTACCCAGTCGTAGGAGGTCTCTTGGGGGGGATAGCTTGGAATTTACCTTTCTTGTTTTTCTTCATAGCCATACCTGCTGGATTATATACTCTCAAATATATGCCCGAAATGGGAACTGAAGAAAAAGAACCGCGTACAACTTCTTTTGTCTATTTCTATTCATTGTGGAAGGCCCTGTTTAATTGGTCTGTCGTAATCTCCTATGCCGTAGTTTTCATGAGATTTTTCATCAAATACGGTGTCTACACATTCTTACCATTGATGGTATTAAAATACGGTATGTCTTCCGGAGAGGCTGGACTCGTTTTCAGCATGATGAGTTTAGGACTCGCGGCAGTAGCCACCCAAGTCAAGCGTCTAGCAAATAGCAGATTCGAGATCAAATATATAGTTTTGGCCGGTATGATTTTTATAGGAATAGTTTCAATTGGTTTCAGTCTCGCAACTTCTCTCATTTCTTTCTTACTTGTTGGCCTTCTTTATGGTATAATGGAAGGATTCGCAGCAGGTCTGGAAACTAGCCTACTGACCCAAAATACTTCTCGAGACATCAGGGCTGGGATAGTTTCAATTGGATCTTGGATCCGAAATCTAGGAAAAACAATATCCCCTTTATTCTTCCTTTATGTTGCTACCCACCCTGAATTATTCATTCCCCTATCTCGTATCCCCATTTTAAACTTGGATCCTGCAACCATAGTGGGGCCCGACCAAGGATTTATCATCACAGGACTGTTGGGCACTCTTGCCGGTGTTATACTAGCAGTATTAATCACCCTTTCTTGGGCAATCAAAAAAATAAATTCTCCCTCTTAATTAGCTCAAACCCCCTCACTATTCCCTCCTGTCAAATATCGAGAGTGTTAAGTTCATCACACGCACGCCTCATTCCATGAAGGCGACCGCAAGAGCCCATCCCATCCAAGGACTCATAAAATATCATGGAATGCAAGACCCTATACTCCGGCTTCCTTTCCACGATAGCATTAGCGTTTGCACAGCCCCGAGTAGTACTACTACTACCGTGGAATTTGATTCCACTCTAAAATCAGATCAATATTCCATCGACGGAAAAAATCTCCAAGGGCGATCAGCTGAACGTGTAAAAGCAGTTGTAGACCGGGTACGCGAATTGGGCGACATTTCTCACCATGTAAAACTTGAAAGTACAAATTCATTTCCTTCTAATATAGGACTTGGATCTTCTTCATCTGGTTTTGCAGCAGCAGCTTTGGCTTTGTCATCAGCAGCCAATCTAGATCTTTCTTTGGAAGAAATTTCTACTATCGCCAGACGTGGGTCCAGTTCTGCAGCACGTTCTGTGACCGGAGGATTTTCCATCTTACGTTCAAGTGAAAACGATCTTGAATGTAAATCATACCAAATTGAAGATGGTTTCTCTGATGATTATCGAATCATTGTCGCAATTGTTCCTGCCCATAAAGAAACAGAATCTGCCCACGCAGAAGCCACTGAAAGTCACATGTTTCAAGCAAGAGTAAAACATGCAGAATCTCAAATATTCAACGCACTAGATGCAATAGAAATCGGAGATTTTGATGGTATCTTCTCACTTGCAGAATTAGATTCTATTTCCTTGGCAGCAACTACCATGACAGGCCCAAAAGGATGGATTTACTGGAAGCCAGAAACCCTATCGATTTTTGAAAATATCCGCGCCTTGAGAGAAGAAGGTTCAGATGCATATTTTTCAACTGATACTGGTGCAACAGTTTATATCAATACGAGGGAAAAATATGTTTCTCAAATCTCAGATTCTATATCCGATCTGGGAATCGAGACAAAAACATGGCACATGGGGGGTCCTGCAACCCTCTTAGATAGCAAAGAAGATCTGTTTTAATTTTCAAAAATATAGTCTGTTTCTTCATACCCCTCTCCATCTCCCTTCCCCCTGTACCTTCCACCATTTCTTCCTTCTCCACTTGCGAGTTTAACCATCGGTTTTATAATCACATCCGGGTCGTGATTCATATTCTTCAAAGGATCTTCCACAAAAGCAGCTTCGCTGGTTCTAACCCCTCCAGGGGGAGGTGTAAATACCAATGAATCCACGGGAGTGTTCTTCAGTTCCAAGGACAATGTCCAATGAAAACCCTCTGCCCCAAACTTAGACGAAACATACGGACTTCTTTTGACTCTTCCTTTTTTACCATGTCCTGATGTGACGTGAATTATTCTTCCACTTTTTCTATTTAACATACTTGGAAGCACAGCTCTAGTACATAAGAAACATCCGCGCAAATTGGTGTTTATCACTTCATCCCATAATTCAAGAGGAACTTCCGCAACTGAGTATTCTTCACCCACTAGTGTCAATTGCTTCACGCCTGCATTGTTAACTAGAACATCCGCCCCCCCAAATTCCTCCGATATTTTAATTAAACGTTCCACATCATTTTCATTCCCCACATCGGCAACAACGGGAATTGCTTCTCCCCCTCCCTCAATTTTTTCTACTGATTTTTCCAGTTCTTTCCTATCTATATCTCCACAAATTACGGTTGCTCCTTCTTTAACAAAACCCACGGACATAGCTTCTCCCAATCCTGCAGCAGCACCTGTCACAATAATTACCTTATTCACAAGCTTCATACAATTCTCTCTGCAAGGAACTCACGTAACAATTGCGACAGAGGATGCTTTTATGTTTTGAGACAGGTTATACACTATGACACAATCAATTGGATTCGTTGGTTTAGGGATAATGGGTCTCCCTATGGCAAAAAATCTATTAAATTCAGGATATTCTGTAATCGGCTATAATCGATCCAAACCTAGATTACAAGAATTCGCTAAAGCCGGAGGAACGCCCGCAAAAACAATAAAAGAAGTCGCAGAAAATGCACAAATAGTTATCACTTGTTTACCCAATTCACAATCAGTCTCTGATGTAATTTTCCAAAAGGGAGGCCTATTAGAAGGATTTCAAAATGGAAGTACACTCATAGATTGTTCTACCATATCTCCCAAGACCACTGTAGAAATCGCAGAAAAACTCACCAATTCTGGTGTCTCTCTACTTGATGCTCCTATTTCTGGAGGCGAAGAAGGTGCAATTAATGGTTCTCTCTCTATCATGGTAGGTGGGGATTCCGACCTCTTAAGTCAACATATGGATGTTTTCAAATCAATGGGAACTACAATAACCTATTGTGGAAAGAGTGGTGCGGGACAAATAGCTAAAGCATGTAATCAAATAATCGTTGCATCCCAGATGGTCGGTGTCAGCGAAGCGGTACTTCTCGCAAAAAAAGCTGGGGCAGATTTAGATTCTGTCGTTTCTGCAATTTCACAGGGTGCAGCTAGCTGTTGGACACTTACAAACCGTGCCCCTGACATGATCAAGGGAGATTTCACTCCGGGATTTTTCGCCGAATACCAATATAAAGATCTCTGCATTGCAGTCGACTCTGGAAGGGAATTTGGCTCCCCCATGCCTCAGACTATGGTAGCACATGAATTATACAAATCCATGGTTGAAAATGGCATGGGAAAAGATGGAAATTCTGGAGTTTTACAAATATTAGAACTACTTGCTGGAACCACCAATAGAGCTATTTAATTCCCTTTTCCTATCCTACCCAACTCTTATGCAAGAAGTCTCCTAAGAACATAATTTAAAATTCCACCATGTTCGATGTATTTCACCGCAGCGGGTGTATTCACTTGGGCTACAACTGAAAATTCTACTTTATTTCCATCCTCTTTCTCAGCAATGACTTTTAATCTTTGACCAACAGCTACCCCCGATTCTAGTCCTACTATATCATACTTTTCTGATCCATCAAGGCCCAGTTCCATTCGCGATTCTCCTTTTTCAAATTGAAGTGGGAGCACTCCCATTCCTACTAAATTATCTCTAAATATCCTTTCATAACTTTCTGCAATTGTCGCGCGTATTCCCAAGAGATCTGATCCCTTCGCCGCCCAATCTCGACTAGAGCCTGCTCCAAATTCTTTCCCTGCAAGAACAATAAGTGGAATTCCTTCTTCGTGATAGTGTCTACTAGCATCATAGACACTTGAAACCTCTTGAGAAATAAAATCTAATGTGTAACCACCCTCTGTCCCTGGGACCAATTCATTCTTAATTCTGACATTAGCAAATGTGCCTCTCATCATTACCTCATGATTCCCCCGTCGCGATCCATATGTGTTAAATTCATATGGAGACAAACCCTGATCTGAAAGCCAAATACCCGCAGGGACACTACCCCCAAATGGACCTGCTGGACTAATGTGATCTGTCGTAACAGTATCTCCTAATACCAACAAACAACGCGCGTTCTTTATATCTTCTGTACCTGGGGGATCTGAAGAAAAGTCTTGGAAAAATGGAGGTTCTCGAATATATGTAGATTCAGAATCCCACTCATAATTCATTCCTTTTGGTGCAGAGAGCTGTTCCCATTTTTCATCTCCCAGGAATACCTCTGAATATTTCTGTTGGAACATAGAAGGATCTAAATTTTCACTCACAGTCTTGTTTATTTCTTCGTTACTAGGCCAGATATCCGCTAAATAAACTGGATTCCCCTCTCGATCTTCTCCCAGTGGTTCTGTTTCTAAGTTGATGTCCATTCTACCTGCAAGACCATACGCCACAACAAGAGGGGGACTAGCAAGATAATTTGCCCTAATTTTCGGATGAATTCGCGCTTCAAAATTTCTATTACCACTCAAAACACTCGTTGTCCACAAACCATTCGCGTCAATGGCCCCTTCTAAACTTTCGGGCAGGGGACCCGCGTTCCCAATACATGTTGTACACCCATATCCCACAATATGATAACCTAATTCTTCGAGCGGAACGAGCAAACCCGATTCTTTCAGATATTCTGTGACAACTTTGCTACCTGGAGCTAGACTAGTTTTGACATGAGGTGGTATTTCGAGACCCAATTCCACAGCCCTTTGAGCCAGAAGTCCCGCCGCTACCATGACCGTTGGATTCGACGTATTTGTACAACTAGTAATTGCACTTACCACGACGCTACCATGTCCAATTGAAGAACTCCGTTCTCCTTCTAACTCAACCAAAATTTCTTTTGATGTCTCTTTTTCCCCAACTTCAGATTCAAGTAAATCTTCGAAGTGATTCCTCATCTCATTCAACAACACCCTATCTTGCGGACGTTTTGGTCCGGCTAGGCTAGGTTCTATTGTTGATAAATCTAGCTCCACAATTTCTGTATATTCCGGCTCTTGCTCTCCAAATAATCCCTGCTCTTTTAGATATGCCTCGACTAATCGAATATGCTTTTCATCCCTCCCCGTTAACCGAAGGTATTCTAGCGTCACGTCGTCCACTGGAAATACGCTAATAGTGGACCCTTGTTCTGGAGCCATATTCGAAATAGTGGCCCTATCTGGAACTGACAACGTCTTGACAGCTGGACCAAAGAATTCTACAAATCTATCCACCACGCCCACACCTCTTAAAATTTCTACTATATACAGAACCAAATCTGTCGCTGTAGCTCCTTGTGGCAATTCGCCCGTTAATTTAACTCCAACAACCTCTGGAAGTGTCATGGTTATGGGCTGTCCTAACATTGCAGCTTCTGCTTCAATTCCTCCCACTCCCCATCCTACTACTCCAATTCCCCCAATCATAGGCGTGTGACTATCAGTTCCCACAAGTGTATCTGGAAGTAGCCACTGATCCTCTCCCACCAAACGTGAGTGAACAACTTGCCCAAGATATTCTAAATTCACTTGATGTACAATCCCCGTTCCAGGAGGTACTACTCTAAAACTAGAAAATGCTTGCTGCGCCCATTTAAGAGCACGATACCGTTCACCATTTCTTTTATACTCCATCTCAACATTACGTTCGTACGCATCTTCCGATCCAAAGAAATCCACCTGGACACTATGGTCAATTACCAAATCACATGGAACTGCAGGTTCCACAATTGAAGGATCTTTCCCCGCTCTATGAGCAGCCGATCTAAGCGCTGCTAAATCCACAACTGCAGGCACTCCTGTTAGATCCTGCAACACAACTCTAGATGGACTAAATGGAACTTCCACGTCTGGAGTTTCAGGCGCCCACGACGCCGCATGTTTAACATCTTCGAAAGTTATTATCTCCTCATCCACATTCCGCAAAACAGCCTCAAGTAGAATTCGAATGCTAACTGGAAGGCTATTTAATTTACAAAGACCATCTTGTTCCAATGCTTTCAAGGATGCTATCTTATACACATCCCCCTCGAATTCAAAATCTCGTATTGCGGGTGGAGGATTTAGTTTTTCCATGGAGACCCTACGCATAGGTACTTTAAATAAATAGAGAAGTCCGTCTACTTCTCGCAAAACGAATAATAACCGCAAGAATCAGACCGATCCCTCCTAGAACAAGTCCAATTCTCACAAAAGTAATTGAAACCGTACCTCGATAAAGTAAAAACCCCATCAAAAATGGACCTGCTGCCTGGCCGAAACTTTGAGCAGCCATTGCGGCAGAAATAGTTCCCCCTCTAAGTTCTGGAGGTGAAAATTGCACCATGAGACTTTTCTGAATAGGCGCACTTACACTCGCACCTGCTGAAAAAATAACCAACGCAAGCATCAACACAATAAATGAACTAGATGCACCTATCATCGCCAATCCCACCCCTGTCGCGAGTAAACTAATCCCCAGCAAAACTAATGGATCAAATCTAGCCATTAAGCGACCCGATTGAGCCGCCCCGATAAGTGTTAAGACACCGTAACTTGTAACAATCACCCCTGCCTCGAACGCTCCATATTGGAACTTTTCTAAAACCAACAATGAAACGTATGCAAAAAATGCAAAGGACATCATAAACCGAATGACAAATGAAACACTTACTGCGGCTATGTCCAACCTGACGAGAGATTTGTACAATTTAGATATGTAGCCACTCCTCAACTCCTGCATAACTTCGATATCTGGTGGTAATATTCTCCAAGTCCATAGGGCCGCAAAAATAGCAACAAAATATAGAACAAACGGAGCTCTCCATGAAGCTATCAATAGGCCACTTGCAACCAATGGAGCTACAAGTGCCACAGATTGCATCCCCACTATCCGCACACCTTGTGCTGTTGCTTCCTGAATATCTGCGTAATAATCCCCTATCATTGCCACACTTACTGGCATTAATGCAGCAAAACCCATCCCCTGTATCACTCGCAAAATAAGAACTGTAGAAAACTCATTTACAAATCCTATAGTACCCCCTGCAACACCAAAAACAATAAATCCAAATACTATGACTCGACGCCGTCCAATTCTATCCGACAACATCCCCATCAATGGAACAAGAATAATGGAGGGTGCCGTATATGCAGTTATGAGCTCCCCCGCTCTCACTAGTGGCATCTCAAACACCAAGGTAACATCTGCAGCAATTGGACTTACGATATATACACCTGCCATCCCCACGGCAGCAGCAAGCATGACAACCTGCATTTCTTTATCCAAAAACACCGTGCCGCCCTTTCCAAATATTAATTCCAACCAACTCTCCAGTGTTTTTTCCATACTATCTTATCAGCAGCATAAGCATTTACCGTAGCGGCTTTCTCCACCGCAGTATATTTCTGAACATGGAAGGTCATCTATCCGACGGCGTCGTAGTTGTAGGAGAAGACGCAAAACAACGTTTTCACGATTCAAGAGGATATGGTATTCCAAAAAAAGGCAACGAAATTGAACTCGACCCAGTCGAAGCTGCTCATCTTCTACTTCGTGGGGATCTCGATAATATTGATGGAATGGATTTTATACAATTTATATCTGCACAAAAACCAGATTTTTCTGCTCAATTTTCCACATATCTCGATCTTCGATTTAGGGGGTTTCATTTAACTCCTGATGGCGCTTCAAATAATCTTTCTAGTTCAAACATAGACTTCACAGTCTACGAACGAGGAACTAAACCCCCTGATGGAGTCGTCAAATATGAATTACGTGTCATCGGAGAGCGTTCCACTATCCCCGCAGACCAACTTGGTGAGCACACCCTTGCAATCGTAGATGAAGAAGGTGAATTGACCTATTTCAACACGACTGAAATCGAACCAAATGGAAAAAAACAATTTTTCCCCCCTCCTTCCCAAGGAATATTACTAACTGATACAGTCTTACTCAAAAATCCAAATTCTACTTTCCACAAAGAAGGATTTTTTGGTCAGCACATACCCAACACTCCCCATATACAACTATCTCTAGTCGAAGCTGCTTATTTGTGCAATTGTGGATTGTTATCTATAAACGGGAATGTATTGCACCAAGGGCGTAAAACCGAAGGCGATCTATTTGACCACCGGTTATCTGTCTACACAGTTTTACGCAAACGTGGATTGATCCCAAAAACCGGATTTAAATTTGGGTTTGATTTCCGCGTTTACCAAGATTTTAACACAACTGAAAACGTGCTCCATTCCGAGTATCTAGTCAAAGTTATCAAAAGTGAACATGTTTTTTCAACCAAAGAACTATCTCTAAACGTCCGCCTTGCAGTAGGTGTGAGAAAACGAACACTTTTTGCAATTGTAGATGGGAGTAGTAATATCCGATGGGTCTTGGTGGAAAGGGTGACACCATGAATAACAAATCTAGTAAGGACGATAAGCACATTTCTATTGACCCCTGGGGGTCATCCACCATCGAAGATTACAACGATCTCTTCTCCCAGTTTGGAATCTCAAAATTCGAGCACTTCCTTCCTGATATTTCGCATCCCCACCATCTCATGCGCCGCGGTATAATATTCGGACACCGTGGATATCAATCCATTCTCGAAGCCATGAAGTCCAAAAGTCCATTTTCAGTCCTTTCAGGCTTTATGCCCACTGGAGATCCTCATATTGGCCACAAAATGGTTTTTGATGAGATCGTTTGGCATCAAAAACAAGGAGCAAAGGCCTATGGTTTAATAGCCGATCTCGAGGCACACGCAGCTAGAAAATTGAGTTGGAGCGAAATAGATGACCACGCTAGGAATTATATTTTAGCTCTTCTAGCATCTGGATTCGATTTAAAAACGGGAGAGATATATCGACAATCTGAAAATAAACGAGTTAAAGACTTGGCGTTTGAACTTGGCATCGAAACTAATTTTTCCGAAATGCAATCCATCTATGGTTTCTCTGGCAACACTGAAATATCCCATATCCAAAGTGTGTTAACCCAAGCTGCTGACATACTCTACCCTCAACTTGATCACCCACAACCAACTGTCATTCCTGTAGGCCCTGATCAAGACCCCCACCTAAGATTAACTAGGGATTTGGCATCCCGTTTGCGTTTATTCTCCGTAACAGAAGCATACGCAAGTTTCGAAGCAGATGCTGCAGAACTTGAATACCTTAAAGTAGCATTTGAAAATCTCTCATCCCTCCAAACTCCACTTCATTGCAATGACGTAGCCGAGTGGATTGAGAACGAAAACCAAGCAAGTGAAGCCCTTTCTACCATCACCAATAAACTTAAAGAAGCTTCAAAAGAAGAATTCTATCCCCGTATCCGAATAATCAATCACCGAGCAACTCCCGATCTACTCAAAGAGCTAGAATCTAAAATCTCTAAAAATAAACAAGTATACAAAGAACACATAGATGTTTTCGATGCATCTCACAATGATATCGATAATATGGTGAGAGAATTTGAAATAGAAAATGGTGGATACGGATTCTACCCACCTCTCTCCCTGTATCACCGATTCATGAGTGGTCTTACCGGCGGTAAAATGTCTTCTTCTCTCCCTGATAGTCATATCAGTCTGTTTGAAGCCCCTGAAAGTGGATATCAAAAAGTAAAACAATCTACAACTGGCGGAAGAGAATCTGCAGAACTCCAACGTGAGTTGGGCGGCGAAGCAGACAAATGTCCTGTATATGAACTATATGCCTATCTCTTAACACAAGACGATGATTCTTACGCACAACGAGTCTATGAAGAATGCACAAATGGAACTCGACTTTGCGGAGATTGTAAAGAAGAAGCAGCAAATTTAATGCGAGAATTCTTAAAGGATTATCAACAAAAAATAAAAGAAGTCGAACCACTCCTAGAACAATTAAATCCCAATACCCCCAACACCGAGGGACGCTCTTAAATGACCATCAAACTCCCGAAAAATCAGAAAATAGTTTTCGAAGCAGCAAGTCCTACTGAGGAGAAAACGTTCGAGCAACTATCCGAAGAAACTGAACTCAAACTTGAACACATATCAGGTGCCTCATTCGCACTCGAATCCCAAGGATTGATTTCTATAACTACTCTTTCTGATTCTAAACCCTCACTCACAGACGAAGGATCTCTCTATCTACAACACTCTTTACCCGAACTACGACTTTACCAGGCCGTACGACTACTGGGCGAACTTGAAACCGAATTTGATCTATCCCAGGCAATTAGCCAATCCTCTCTCAATAAAAATGAAGTTAGTGTGGCACTCTCTAATTACGCTCGAAAAGATTATGGAACAATTAACCAAGGAAAAATAATCTCATCTCGCGATTTCGATCCAAAATCTGACCCCGAACAAGTCGCTCTTTCTTCCATTGACCAAGGTGTAGAACCTGATCAATCAATAGTAACTAGACTTGAATCCAGGGGGTTGATAAACATCAACCAACTCACGACCAGATCTGTCATTTTAACTAAAAAAGGAATCTCAGAGCGCAAGAAAGGCGTGAAAATATCTCAGAGTGTAACTAATCTCACCCCTCAGATGTTATCCCAAGGAAACTGGGAGAACCTAGAATACACAGCCTATAACGTCGAAGCCGAGGCTGCACCCTACATAGGAGGTAGGGTACATATCCTTCGAGAAACTGCCGAAAGGGTCAAAGACACACTAGTTAGTATGGGATTTCAAGAGATGGAAGGTCCTCATGCCGACTCAGAATTTTGGATCAATGATTGTTTGTTTATGCCCCAGGACCACCCCGCAAGAACTCATTGGGATCAATTTGCACTTTCTGTACCTCCTGCACAAAATTTACCTACTGATATAGTTGAAAAAGTTCAAAACTCCCACCTCGACGGCGTCGGAACAGACGGAGATGGTTACCATTCTCCATGGTCAGAAGATGTGGCACTTGGAATCGACCTTCGAGGCCACACCACTTCTTTATCCATGCGATATCTTTCAGGGCAGGCGATAGGCCATCTTGAACCTCCTCAGAGATTTTTCTCTGTGGAAAAAGTCTATCGAAACGATACGTTGGATCCTACTCATCTGCTTGAATTTTTCCAGATAGAAGGATGGGTCATGGCAGAAAATTTATCCGTCAGAGATCTCATGGGAACTTTCACCGAATTTTACCGTCGGTTTGGAATAACCAATCTCAAATTCAAACCCCATTACAATCCTTACACCGAACCAAGCTTCGAACTTTTCGGAGAACACCCCCGAACAGGGGAACTAATCGAGATAGGAAACTCGGGCCTTTTCCGAGACGAAGTCCTACACCCTCTCGGAGTTAGTTGCGACGTCATGGCATGGGGCTTAGCACTCGAACGACTCTTAATGCTAATGTATGGGTTTGAAGATATACGAGATGTCCATGGGACTCTTTGTGATTTACAACTTTTGCGATCTACTGGGGTACCTTACTAATGCCAGTTGTAAGTCTCCACCCAAATCTTTTAAGACAAATGACCGGAATAGAAATTTCCGATGAAAAACTAAAAGAAGATCTATTCAATTTGGGCCTTGAATTTGATGGAGAAGATGAAGATGGAAATTTCCAATTAGAGTTCGCACCCGACAGATTAGACAGATTATCCACTGAAGGAATCGCACGATCTTTGAGATATTACTATGGTCAGGATAGGGGAATTTTCATCCCTTCCCTCAATCCTCCAAATTGGACTATATCCTTACACTCTCCCATCCACCACAGCCGTCCCTGTGTCACTGGTGCCATCGCCCGTGGAATCAAATTAGACGATTCCATTTTGAAATCCTTAATCCAATTACAGGAGAAACTTCACGATACCATTGGTAGGGGCAGGGCAAAAGGCTCCATCGGTATCCACGATCTTTCCATGATTAAAGCCATTGAAAATTCAGACGGAATGTCTTCTATCTTGTATTGTGGAACTCTTCCCTCTGAACCATCCTTTGTCCCGCTAGGGCTCAAGGAGGAATTAACACCCGAGCAGATACTTGAATTCCATCCAACCGGAAAAAAGTACAAAAAACTCGTTGAAGGCGATCAACAATACCCTGCATTTTTCGACGACCTTGGATTGTTTTCATTCCCTCCAATAATTAACAGCGCCCGTACCGAAGTAACCGTTGATTCTAGAGATCTCCTCATCGAGATGACCGGAACCGATCAGTGGACTATCGACCGAATGCTCAACATAATTTGCTATGCTTTAGAAGCCCATGGGGCCACTCTTGAAGAACTCAATATTCAAACTCCAGATGGTGCAGTTAACAAACCAGATTTCTCTCTTGACACAAAACACATAGACCACACTAGAATAGAACAAATTCTCGGAACTAACTTCTCCTCAAACGACGTAGTTGATTTACTCGAACGTTCCGGGTTGGATGGCAAAGTCATCACACCACCCCACAGAGGCGAAGTTCCTCCTCAAGAATCCCAATACCGGGTCACAATACCTCCTTATAGAGTCGACGTACTCCATCCTCTTGATATCATTGATGATATAGGTAGAACTCATGGTTTTTACAAACTCAAACCACGTTATCCTGATGTAGCGACGATAGGAGGTCGGACTACACGTTCCAGCTTGGAACGAGCCACAAGACAGGTACTAATTGGAATGGGATTTGAAGATTTACTCAACTTTAATTTGACAAACGAAACTGAGAATTTCTCCAAAATGAGGTTAGAAGGTGACATAAACGCATATGGATATCATAAACCCGTTAAGATACTTGAGCCCTATTCCGCAGAATACACAATAATCAGAACGTGGGTACTTCCCTCACTTTTGATGGTACTAGAAAACAACACACATCGTGCATATCCTCAAAATCTACTCGAAATTGGGTTAACTGCTAATGTAGACCACACAAAAGACACAAGAGTGGACGAAAACTACGCTATTGCTGCCACTGTCGCCCATTCCCATGCTTCCTATGAAGAAGCAAAATCAAAACTGCAAGTACTTTGTCAAAGATTCAACAAAAGACTTGAAACTCTTCCCATTTCTCACCCGACCTTTATTGAAGGACGATCTGCGTCTATCCTAATAGACGGAGAACCCAAAGGAATCCTTGGAGAAATACATCCTGAAGTACTCAATATACATGGGATCGAACTCCCAGTTTCGGCCTTTGAATTATCACTCAATTCTTTCATTTAACCCCTTATTTAACTTATAAAACCCTCTTTTTAGGGCCCTATCTCACACCTCGCGTGAAAAAAACCAAAAAAAACACCCCAGACGAGGCCTACTATATAAAGATATGGCCAATCCAACCCCCGATTCTCCGATATATTTATAACCTGCCCTCTTCACGGTCCTCATGGTGGAATCAAACCATGGTACGTGAAGACGGAAAACGAAATTTTGCTCTCCAAGACAGAGCAGGAAACGAATCAAGTGTATTTAGCGGCAACACACCAAGACAAGCAGCCCTTAAAGCTGCCCGAAGACTCGACGACGTTGGTGACAATGAGGCAAGCGCTAGACGCGTAGAAATAAGAATGAGAGAGAGAGGAACAAGCAAAGTGCATATTTACGATGCATGGGCGTGGATGACCACTGCACCTCCCGATTCTCCTAGCTGGATGCCTAGCAAATTGAAAGAAGCAAACGTTTCTAAAAAAGGCATCGAACGCATCGATTAAGATCTCCATTAAAGATCTTTTTTATGTTTTTTCCATGAATAGTGCCCACTTTTAGTCTCCAAATACTGTTAGTCATTCTCACACATAATTGCATGAGGGAGATCCGATGGGTTTAATAGTCCACGACTGGAATTATAGGTCCGAGCTTCTTCGTAAGAAGCAAAACGAGGTGAGGATCTCGCCCCTGCGGTACTCCGTACAGACGAGATCTGATGTTAACGCATAAATACGAAACTTGGGAGATACTTTTTCTCCCACTTAGACAGTTTCGGTGAATCCCGATCAGTTCCTCTGAATATCAACTTTCAAAAATGGAGGACACAACACAGTGTTCGTCAACCCAGACTAATTGTCTGGGAATTCTGGTTGATCCTGCCAGAGGTCATTGCTATCGGGGTCCGATTTAGCCATGCTAGTTGCACGGGTTAAGACCCGTAGCGAACAGCTCAGTAACACGTAGATAAACTACCCTATGGACTGTGATAACCTCGGAAAACTGAGGGTAATAACAGATAGTACTCCTATGCTGGAATGCAGTGAGTACGAAATGCTCCGGCGCCATAGGATGTGACTGCGGCCGATTAGGTAGACGGTGGGGTAACGGCCCACCGTGCCGATAATCGGTACGGGTGGTGAGAGCCAGAGCCCGGAGATGGAATCTGAGACAAGATTCCAGGCCCTACGGGGCGCAGCAGGCGCGAAAACTTTACAATGCGCGAAAGCGCGATAAGGGGACCCCGAGTGCGAGGGCATAACGTCCTCGCTTTTGTATATCGTAAGAAGATATACGAATAAGGGCTGGGCAAGACCGGTGCCAGCCGCCGCGGTAATACCGGCAGCTCGAGTGATGATCACTATTATTGGGCCTAAAGCGTCCGTAGCCGGTTGAACAAGTCCTTCGGCAAATCCACTCGCTCAACGAGTGGGCTCTCGAGGGAAACTGTTCGACTTGGGGCCGGGAGATCTGAGGGGTACGTCTAGGGTAGGAGTGAAATCCTGTAATCCTAGACGGACCGCCGGTGGCGAAAGCGCCTCAGAAGAACGGACCCGACGGTCAGGGACGAAAGCTAGGGTCTCGAACCGGATTAGATACCCGGGTAGTCCTAGCCGTAAACGATGCTCGCTAGGTGTTGCGAAAGCTACGTGCTTTTGCTGTGCCGTAGGGAAGCCGTGAAGCGAGCCGCCTGGGAAGTACGTCCGCAAGGATGAAACTTAAAGGAATTGGCGGGGGAGCACTACAACCGGAGGAGCCTGCGGTTTAATTGGACTCAACGCCGGAAATCTCACCAGTACCGACAATTGCAGTGACAGTCAAGTTGATGACTTTACTCGAGCTCTTGAGAGGAGGTGCATGGCCGCCGTCAGCTCGTACCGTGAGGCGTCCTGTTAAGTCAGGCAACGAGCGAGACCCACATCTCTAATTGCCAGCAGCATCCATGTGATGGCTGGGTACATTAGAGAGACTGCCGTCGTTAAGACGGAGGAAGGAATGGGCAACGGTAGGTCAGTATGCCCCGAATGTACTGGGCTACACGCGGGCTACAATGGCCGGGACAATGGGATGCAACCCCGAGAGGGGAAGCTAATCTCCTAAACCCGGTCTTAGTTCGGATTGAGGGCTGAAACTCGCCCTCATGAAGCTGGATTCGGTAGTAATCGCGTCTCAATAGGGCGCGGTGAATACGTCCCTGCTCCTTGCACACACCGCCCGTCAAAGCACCCGAGTGAGGTTTGGATGAGGCCGCCCTTAGGCGGTCGAATCTGGGCTTCGTAAGGGGGCTTAAGTCGTAACAAGGTAGCCGTAGGGGAATCTGCGGCTGGATCACCTCCTATTGAACGGGACCAGGCTATATGCCTGGCCCAAAAGATACAGGAGAGCTGATCGGGCACTACAGGAACTGTCTACATTTTATGCGTCCCTTCTTCAGAATGAAGGGTGGGCCCATAACTCAGTGGTAGAGTGCTGCCTTTGCAAGGCAGAAGCCCTGGGTTCGAATCCCAGTGGGTCCATGTCGAAGAAAATTGAATTTCACATGATATTCAATTCCATTCAAGGCAAACACATGCACTACTCCGTGAAATCGAGAGTAGGAAGGGTCTGAGTACGTCCACTTCACACTACGGACGATTCTATGAAGATCATTTATACGCACATGGCTCTCACCCGCTTCCCCTCTTAGGGTCGTGGTGAGAGCCAGAGCCCAAGAACAGAACTTTAAATAAAATTCTATTCTTGGGCTCACCCAGGCGAAAACTGGATCTGTATGATAAATACAGATAGTATCTATAACGTGGCTACAATGCCACTTGGTGAATGGTTCGGCTCGAGCGCCGATGAATGGACGTGCCAAGCTGCGATAAGCCCGGGGGAGCCGCATGGAGGCTAAGAACCCGGGATCTCCGAATGAGAATCTCTACACAATTGCTTCGCGCAATAGGGAACGTCGGGAACTGAAACATCTTAGTACCGACAGGAAAAGAAACCAACAGGGATGTCGTTAGTAACGGCGAGTGAAAACGACACAGTCTAAACCGAAGCCTTCGGGCAATGTGGTGTATGGACTGACAATCAGCACTAGAACTTCAACGTGAAGTCTCCTGGAACGGAGCGTGATACAGGGTGAAAGCCCCGTAACTTTGATTATTATAGTGTGTGTCAGAACCTGAATAGCGGGGGTTGGAATTCCCTCGTGAATACGGCAGGCATCAATCTGCCAAGACTAAATACGTCTCGAGACCGATAGCGAATAAGTAGCGTGAGCGAATACTGAAAAGAACCCTCAGAAGGGGGGTGAAATAGGACCTGAAATCAAGTGGCGATAGAGCGGTGGGGCATAAAAGGCCTTACGACGAACGAATCAAGGGCGACCTTGTAGTAGGAGTCATAAGGAGCCGGTGTCCTGTCGTGCGTTTTGAAAAATGAGCCAGGGAGTGTATCTAATCGGCGAGCTTAACCTGATTATCGGGGAAGGCATAGGGAAACCAACATGTCCGCAGCTTTCGAGCAAGGGACGCCGTCTACAAGGGCGGGGAGTCGATTGGATACGACCCGGAACCGGGCGATCTACGCGTGGGCAAGGTGAAACGTGGCGAAAGCTGCGTGGAGGCCTGTTAGGGGTATTGCCTTACAATGCATTCCCGTGACCCACGTGTAGGGGTGAAAGGCCCATCGAGCCCGGAGACAGCTGGTTCCGACCGAAACATGTCGTAGCATGACCTCCATTGAGGTAGTTTGTGGGGTAGAGCGACTGATTGGGAGAATCGATATCGAAAGGTGTCGACCTCCTTGTCAAACTCCGAACCTACAGACGCCGTAGACGTGGGGAGTCCGGTGTACGGGGTAAGCTTGTATACCGTGAGGGTGAGAACCCAGAGCTGGGTTAAGGTCCCAAAGTGTGGGCTAAGTGCAACTAAAAAGTGGTCTCGGGTCCAAGACAACCGGGAGGTAAGCTTAGAAGCAGCAATCCTCTAAGAAAAGCGTAACAGCTTACCGGTCGAGATTCGAGGCGCTGAAAATGATCGGGGCTAAAGCCCACCCCCGAGACCCAGCCGCACCTTAACAGGTGATCGTGTAGGTCGGCGTTCCGTTCGGGTGGAAGCACGGGCGAGAGTTCGTGTGGACCGTTCGGAAATGAAAATCCTGGCCGTAGTAGCAGCGTTAGTCGGGTGAGAATCTTGATGGCCGAAAGGGTAAGGGTTCCTCAGCAATGTTTATCAGCTGAGGGTTAGCCGGTCCTAAGTCTTATCGTAACTCGAGTAAGACAAATTGGGAAATTGGTTAATATTCCAATGCCATTATACATTAAAAGCTGACGCTTCGGGGTAGAGTGAGCCGGGCCTTCGCCCGGTCGAACCGTCGAAATTCGTGGAAGCCGTAATGGCACGAAGCGAATGAATGTCGGGATAGGGAAACTCACTTCAACCTGGAGCCCGTGAAAAGGCAAGTATAATGACCGTACTCAGAACCGAAACAGGTGCCCAGGCAGAGAAAGCCAAGGCCTGTCGGGAATAACCGACGTTAGGGAATTCGGCAAATTAGTCCCGTACGTTCGCAATAAGGGATGCCTGCTCCGGTAAGGAGCAGGTCGCAGTGACTAGGGAGCTCCGACTGTCTAGTAACAACACAGGTGACCGCAAATCCGAAAGGACTCGTACGGTCACTGAATCCTGCCCAGTGCAGGTATCTGAAACTCTGGTTCAACAGAACGAAGGACCTGTCAACGGCGGGGGTAACTATGACCCTCTTAAGGTAGCGTAGTACCTTGCCGCTTAATTAGCGGCTTGCATGAATGGATCAACGAGAGCTCCACTGTCCCAACGTTGGGCCCGGTGAACCGTACTTTCCAGTGCGTAGTCTGGAGACCCCCAAGGGGAAGCGAAGACCCTATAGAGCTTTACTGCAGGCTGCCGCTGGGGCATGATCGACGATGTGTAGAATAGGTAGGAGTCATTACACAGGTGCGCGCGCTAGCGCGTCGCCGAGACAACAGTGAAATACTACCCGTCGTTGAGCGTGTCCCTCACTCTTTTAGAGGACACCGGTAGCTGGGCAGTTTGACTGGGGCGGTACGCGCTCGAAAAGATATCGAGCGCGCCCTAAGGTCACCTCATCCGTGTCAGAAATGCGGAGAAGAGCGCAAGAGCAAAAGGTGGCCTGACAGTGTTCTCCATAACAAGGAACGCTGACGCGAAAGCGTGGTCTAGCGAACCTGTGTGCCCGATTGATGCGGGCCATAGATGACAGAAAAGCTACCTTAGGGATAACTGAGTCGTCACCGGCAAGAGCACATATCGACCCGGTGGCTTGCTACTTCGATGTCGGTTCCCTCCAACCTGCCCGTGCAGAAGCGGGCAAGGGTGTGGTTGTTCGCCAATTAAAGGAGGTCGTGAGCTGGGTTTAGACCGTCGTGAGACAGGTCGGCTGCTATCTATTGGGGGTGTGAGGTGTCTGACGGGAACGTCCACATAGTACGAGAGGAACTGTGGATGGGTGCCACTGGTGTACCGGTTGTTCGAAAGAGCAAGTGCCGGGCAGCTACGCACCAAGGGGTAAGAGCTGAACGCATCTAAGCTCGAAACTCACCTGGAAAAGAGACACCATTTGAGTCCACCTGTAAAAGACAGGATTGATAGATTTGGGGTGTACGCACCAAGGCAACGAGGTGTTTAGCCCGCGAATACTAATCGGACGAAGCCATACATTTATGATCTATCCAGAATTATCCTATAGGTCCAGTCGCTAATTGGGTTGTGCGTTATTTATAATATCAAACCGACACTGGCCACGCTAACTCGACGAGTTAAGGGTGCTATCTTACTTGCACCCATTATGGCGGTTCAATTCCGCAAGTCGGCATTAAGGCGGCCATAGTGGCGGGGAAACTCCCGTACCCATCCCGAACACGGAAGATAAGCCCGCCTACGTTCCCTTGAGTACTGGAGTGCGCGAGCCTCTGGGAAATCCGGCCCGAAAGGGTGATTCGGTTATGTACTGAGGGGTGTAAGATTAGTACGTGCTGGGTTCGTCCCGGCGGAAGGTCAAGCGCCCTGTCGACGTATATAATTGGTCGTTCGCTGCCTTTCCATTCATATTTCCATACTTATAGCGGTAGCAGTACCCGCTTTTGATATATCTGATCAAAACGGTTAACTATCCAAGGCGAAAACATGATCCTGCGCATAGGTGGCAGAGTGGCTACGCGTCCGCCTGCAGAGCGGATATACGCCGGTTCGAATCCGGCCCTATGCTTATCTTCTACTCTACAATCTTTTTTTCTTAGAGTACAAGAGAATATTCTATAGCCCCTTCCGAGAAGTAATTCTTTAATAATCCGTCCCATAATTTTATACATCAATGAAGTTCTTATCAACTTTTAAAATCACCAAAGGATTTGATACCTGGCTACAAATGTACAAAGAGATTGAACCCGACTTAGATGAATTAGGAATAAAAGTACTATGGGCCGGAACCAATTCCGACGAAACAAAAGTCTACGACGTTACAGAAGTAAAAGATCCATCAAAATTTGAGATACTAACAAAACGAGAAGATATCACAAAAAAGAGAATTGATGCTGGAGTCGAATTGGAAAGTCAAGAAGTAATAGAGACTATATCTGAAGACTATTGGGCATAATCCTCCAAATCCTCTTCCGTGTCGATATCAAATAGGACTCCTCTGTCACCTGTTTCAACTAAGTCCATCCCAAGATCTTTGAGAATAGAATTCCCCCCTTCATCACCTCTTAATCCTTCTTTGAGCATTTCTATCACAGAAGCTCTAAATAAAACAGGATTTCCTCTTCTCCCCTTGTAACCTGCAACAAAAACATCTCCAACTTTCTTATTCATCTGGACAGAAATGAGTTCATTGACACTACTACTTTTCACGAATGGCATATCTCCCAGAGCAAATACAATCGCATTTTCTTCCAAAACCGCATCAATTCCTCTTCGAACCGAAGTTGACTGGCCCATTTTCCAATCTTTATTGTATAAAAATTCCACGTCTAAGTGAGATAGTTCTTCTTCCACTCTTTCTGCTTGATATCCGGTAACTATTTTTACAGATTCCACCTCCGAATCAATCAAATTTTGAGTGGCCATTTTGATTATAGATTGGCCTCCAATTTCAACAAAAAGCTTGTTTTCGGCCCCAAACCTAGAGCTGTCTCCTCCCGCTAATAATACTCCCAAAACACCACTATTTTTTTGGTTCGGTATAGTCATCTTATTGCTGTATATGGAACGACTTTGACAATACTTCCTTTTTCAACATCATTCACCATTATAAAAAAACCATCCGCCCGAACTGCTCGGGTACTAGATGACAACACACTAGAGTTAAAAACACCATCAAATATCTGCAATGGAGAATCTATATGTCCCAGTGGCATCGCTAATTCTCCACCTTTTTCAAATACTACTGGGACAATGTATTCAAATCCCTCTCTACTTACTTTTACATCACGGGACAGTTCCATGTCAATTGTGGGGAATTCTTCCAATCCCACAAAAAATGGACGGAGAAACAACATCGAAACTGTGTGCGCTCCTATTGGTTTCCCCGGAACTGCAAAAATAACCGAGCTACCGATACTTGCCATTGTAATTGGTTTCCCCGGACGTACCAATACTCCCTGAAACTGAATCGTTCCAAGGTTTGAAATGGCCTTTACCACATAATCCCTTTTTCCCACACTTGTCCCCCCTGTTGTTATTACAACATCGTATTTTTTTGAGAGCTCTTCAATCCGTTTCTCAACAATTTCATATTGATCCGGAACGCTACCTTCGTACGTTGGGCGCCCGCCCCACGAAGTCACTAGTCCACCAAGCATGGCCGAATCTAGGTCTTCATGCTTTCCCTCATAAATTTCCGTTCCAGTAGCTAGAATTCCAACTGAGAATGGAGAATAAACTTTAACATTTTTATGCCCTATATCCAATAAAAGAATCGCATCTCTCGGCGCCAAACACGTTCCCTTTTCAAACAACTTTTCGCCAATTGAGACATTACTCCCCTTCGCATATACATACGTCCAACTAGGGATATCTTCCCCAATCAGATTTTTCCCATCCACGTTTGCATCTTCCCGTTTTAACACCGCATCCGCCCCTTCTGGGAGTGCAGCACCCGTGGATATTCTAACCGCTTGTCCCGGAGAAATAGATCCAGGAGAATCCTCTGGAAAAACAGAATCGATAAGTTCCAATGGATATTCATCACTCGAATTAATGGCATATCCATCCATGGTTGCATGATTCTGAGATGGTAAGTCTACTTTTGAAACGATGGATTCCGCTAAGATGCGGCCTCCGATCTCATCTACTGCAATCGATTCTGTAGGTCTATCTGAGAGTAAAAGTTTGCGCACAGAGGCTATTTTTAAAATAGCTTGAGACCGAGTCACCATTTTTTGATTGGACATATTCTTCAAATATTTCTTGAAGTCCTACCAAAAAACTCTTGACGGTATGTTCTCTGAATATATATATGGTGAAAAAATATGAGTGAGCACGATATAACCCTAACCGTCAATAATACTGAACACAAGTTGGTTATTGAATCAAGGAGACTTCTAATACATACACTCCGGGACGAGTTGGGCTATACCGGTCCAAATGTGGGATGTGAATCTAGCCTTTGCGGTGCCTGCACGATCCATCTCAATGGATCTGCAGTCAAATCCTGTACAATCTTAGCAGTACAAGCTAACAACGCAGATATAACAACGGTCGAAGGTTTAGCCCAACATGGAACCTTACACCCCATCCAATCAAGCTTCCAAGAAGAACATGGCCTCCAATGTGGATATTGCACCCCTGGAATGATGATGACTGCACTGGATTTCCTCAAACACCATCCTGACCCCTCCCGCGATGAAATACGTGAGGGCCTAGAAGGAAACCTTTGCCGTTGCACTGGTTATCACAATATAGTCAACGCAGTTGAATCTACTGCAAAGAAACTCGCCGAAATTAGTTCTGGAGGGTCTGCATAATGTACCCCACACATTTCGATTATTACCAGGCGAAAACCCTATCTGAGTTATTTGATTTACTCTCTGAACATGGTGAAGAAATGATTGAATTCCTCGCAGGTGGGCATAGCCTATTACCTATGATGAAAACTGGATTGGCATCTCCAGATATTTTGATAGACCTGAACAACATCGAAGAACTCCATGGGATTGAACAGAATGAAACCACAACTTGTATTGGCGCCATGGAGCACTACTCTGATATTTCTAGAAATAACATTGTTAAAACCAATTGCCCCGTACTTGCAGAGGCAGTCAGTCTAGTTGGAGATATTCAAGTTAGGAATCGAGGAACTCTTGGTGGGAACCTAGCACACAACGATCCCGCAAGCGATCCCCCTGCTGCAATATTGGCATCCCAAGCAACCTTACACGTTCACGGACCCAATGGAAAACGAACGATCAAAGAAGATGATTTTTTCACTGGCTTATATGAAACATCACTCGAAGAAGACGAAATATTGACCAAAATAGAAATCCAAAATATAGAAAATGGTGCAGGCTCTTACCTTAAAAAACCAAGCCCGTCCTCTGGATATGCTATGATTGGAACTGCAGTAGTTTTACACTCCACCGATGGGATCATCGATACCGCAAGAGTGGCAGTAATTGGCGCTGTAGATCATGCTACACGTCTCACCGGAGTCGAAGATGCTTTAGTTGGTTCTCCTGCAACACACGAGTCCGCGATTAGTGCTGCAGAGCATGCTCTAGAAGGTATTGAAGATTATATGGTAATGGAAGATCTACAAGCCTCAGCAGAATACCGGGAACATTTGATAGGCGTGTATGCAAAAAGGGCTACAATGGCGGCAATAGACAATTTACCAAAATAACACGTTTCCTCTCTCATTCAGCTACACTCTCCGAAAGCGATACAGCTCTACAAAACATTTGTAATAACAATGAACGATCAAGATTGGGGTGCCCCAGAATCGGAAATTATAGAAACTATTCGAAGAGTTCAAAAATCAGATTCTCAGGCAGTTATAGCTCATATTGTAAGCGTAGAAGGCAGCGCATACAGGCGCCCCGGGGCAAAAATGGTTGTATCTGAAAATAGAGTTGGTATCGGGAACATCACTGCCGGATGCTTAGAAGGAGAAGTACTCGATATAGCATCCAAAGTCTTAGAAACTGGAAAGCCCCTTATTCAAACCTACGATCTAATGCAAGATCGGGATGATATATGGGGATTAGGTGTGGGCTGCAATGGAGTCATTGACATATTACTCGAACAAATAGATTCCTCCTATCAACCTATTTTAGACTCACTAGATCAAGGAAGGCCAATTGGAGTTGTAACTGCACTGTCCGGAGATGTTCCTATCGGGACTAAAGCGTATTATGATGAAGAGACTGGGTTTAACACCTCTGAGAATTTCCCAGATTGGCTCTTAGATGAATTGAATTCAATTCTGCCTCCTTTGTTCAAAAAAGGCAAATCAATTTCAATCGATATTGAATCCCAGGGTGGCCAAGCAAGAGTCTTCATTGATAGCATCCTCCCAATTCCAAAACTCATTATAGTTGGAAATGGAAACGATGTCGCCCCTGTTGTAGATGTAGCAAAGATAAACGGTTTCTCAGTCAGCATAATCAGCTTTCGAAAAGGAATTGACATAGCTAAAAAATTCCCCAATGCAGACCATTTCTATCATTCCTCTCCTTCTTCTATCACTTCCATTCTTGAATTCAACAATAACACCTATGTTGTAATTATGACTCATAATTTCATTGAAGACCGGCTATCTCTTGAACAACTTCTCTCCACTCCTGTAAGTTATATCGGTCTACTAGGGCCCCAAGAGAGATTCAAAGAAATGCTCTCTGAGTTTAAAGCAGAGGGGAAAAACCTGACTTCCCACACTGATAGAATTTACACACCCATTGGTCTTGATATCGGTGGTGGTTCTCCTTATCAAATAGCCACAAGTATCATTTCCGAAATACTTTCTGTACACAACCACCGGCCACCAAGACATTTACGCGACCGAGAAGGTCCTATCCACGATAGATAGTACATCTCGAAACGAAAAGAAACCGCTTTACGAGATGCATTCTTTTCTTCGCTATGCAACGACGGACTGCAGCTATTTATGCGGCACTCTTACTCCTTCTTGCAGCTGGATCTTACGCGACCATAGGTGCAGTAGACGCACCAGTAATAACGATCACTAACCCTGAATATTCCTATGCGTCAGGTGATCAGGCCACACTAAACAATAAAGCTTACACAGTATCTGCAGTAACTAGTGATTTTGCAGAATTAGAGTGGATAGATGAGTCTATTGTAAAAACCGAAACATGGGAAGCAGGCGATACGATCAAAATAGGAGAGTCTGACTTTTTAATAGGCACTCTCTCCACCGTCGATCCTATGACTTCAACATTTATTTTAACCGAAGTGCGACCTATAGGGGATGTTGAGACTGTCACTGTTAATTCTCAAACATATGTGATCCTCCAAACCGACTCAAATACCTCCTCCAAACCTTCCTTATTGCTTAAAGAAGATTATTTAACAGATAAATACGGCCCTGCAGCACAAATTGAATTAAGTATCGGAGATATTATTGAATACGATTCGAAACCCACTCTCATAGCCGATGTATCTGATCAAATTATAACGGTCTCTTGGTCCTCTCCAAAAACTAACACACTTGCTATAAGCGAAGGGGATATAATCGATTCAAACGGAATCTCTTATGTCGCCCATTTTGAGAATTACATGCTTCACTTGTCTAGCGATGTTGATGATTATGAAAGACAAGCATCTGTCATCGAAAAGTTCTACGAACGAATAAATGGTCTCTGGGGAATTTCCATTCTTGGAAGTCTTGCGTCCATTCTACTCCTGTCTATGGCCTATCTTTCTTCGCGCTACTGATAAATTTTATAGATCCGCAGGCCCCATCAACCTATAATATTCACACAATTGATATCACACCAAACAGCGCATCGATGCCCTTTTGTCCAAAGCATGTCTCCGTCCCGATATGGCCGAATTTCAAGTAGTCGTTGGAGATCCCGACACTGGTAACTCTTATCAGTTTACCGTCGAGGGAAAAGAAGCCAATCGATTCATAGGAAAAGAAATCGGAGATGAGGTCGAAGGAAAATTAATTGGCCTCGATGGATACACGCTGCTTCTAACTGGAGGCTCTGATATCATCGGGCGTCAACTAAACAAAGAAATAAAAGGATCAGCTCCACGAAAAATATTAATAACAGACAAATCAGGGCACAAAAATTCTCTCCGCTCAGGTGAGAGAAAACGTATAATTGTAAGAGGCCGAGAAATCTCTGAACAAACTTCTCAAATTAATACTGTGGTATCCACTAAAGGAAAAATTTCCATCGAAGATCTAGTCAACTCTACAGAAGAAATCGAAGAAGAATCCGATTAATTAGTTTCTCTTCACGCTGTATTTTCATTTCCCAGCATATGTTTAAAAGCTTCAAGTAGTACCTCTTTCGTTTCTTCCCCTTGACTTATCCAATGATTGGCATAATGAAGTAAATCTAAAAATTCAATCGGCATACAACCCGAGGCCATAGGATGCCCTCCCCCTCCAAATATCCTTGCAAGTTCATGACATCTTTTGAATTTCTCACTCCCTCTAATACTGACCCCGCCTGTTGGTTTAATTATCACACATACATCTGCCCCCTCTCCTCTAATGCCTTCTGCAACTTCGTTTTGGGAGCATCTTCCATATGTTATCCCTATGGTAAATCCTCCGATTTTTCTGTATTCTGCACGATCTACGGCACGTCCAATTAGATCATTTTTTTCTTCCCTATGCTCTTGTATAAATAACATCACGTCTTCTGGTAAATCCGCTCCGTATTCTCGAACAACTTCTATATACTCTTTGAATGGTGCCCACATGGCAAAATCCGCTAAATACCCACTTCGAGCATCTTCACATAGCCACAAATCATGATCTCTAGTCACTTGCACCAACTCCTTCATGTCCTCAGAAAAATCTCCATTTAACACTCTGAATACTACATCTGCAGCACATTCTTCGGACGAATCTCCCAATTCCACTCGAATTCCCAATGACTTCACAAAATCACACACATCCTTGTCCCATCGATGATGATCACACCACAGAATAAAATCAGTTTTCTCGCATAATTCTTCCAATCCTGGTTCTATTCCCTCAACCGAATCTGGACAAAGATCACATATGTATATTTTGACCCCTTGATCGGAATATTTAGCAACCCGATTGAGGCAATCTTCCAAATCGTAAGGACTAGTTGGGACACAAACTGCCCCCTGATGAGTTTCTTGTACAAGAGCCGCACAAGTCAACCCATCCGCATCTGAATCTGTAATCACCACCACGCTTGCTCCTTCGAGAGAATTCTCAAGTTCCCTTTCTTTCTGCTCGCGATAAAACGAATCTGGAACAAAAAATCCCATTCCTGGCAATAAAGATGCCCTTTCCAGATCTACCCCTGGTCCTTTGACAAGCTCATCTTTCATATATCTCTCTCCTTTCCCGAGATAATAAAGTCCCACCGATGCGAAATATCATTCACTGTCTAGCGATACTCTTTTTGGGTTGCCGTTTAAATAAAAAATATGGCTGAAGATCCGCCCGAAATTGGACTGGAAGAAGCTGACTTTTCCAACGAAGATACCTCCGATTCTTCACTTCCTGAAGATGTCCGTACGTACGATCGATTCAGCAAAATCGATAGAGCGAGTTACGATAGAGTAAACAAATTCCTCAGAGACCGGACTTATATCACCGCGCGAGAATGGGCAATTGCACGATTGTGTGCGGATTTTAGAACCGCAACCGGAATTGAAATGACTAAAATAGGAACTCACTTACCCGAGTTGGTTCCCTTCATGACCAAACCCTACTCCCCACAAGCAGTCAACCAAGCACGCCATGCCTTTGAAGCGAAAATAAAAAAGTCTGGAGCAACGTTTCTATATGGTGCAATGTCTGGTTTTATCACTGCAAATCAGTTGGACGATCTAATGTATGAGTCAACTGAAGTTGCCAAATTCCTTCTAGAAGTTGAAAGCATAGATCTCTCTCTAAATGAAGAATTGGAAGCCGAAGATCGCATCTCAAGCATCATGCGTGATGTAAGGCGAGCTGCAATCAAACTCCGCCACGAAGATAATCATTGCCCCGAATGTGGACAGCCTCTACATGAGGATCCTACTAAATGAGATATCCCCCAATCATCGCGGTTATAGTGGTTTTATTAATCGCTAGTTTGGCATATTCCATCCCTTCTTGGAATGGCAATACGGACCCATTAGATATTTTTTCCAATATTTATGATATTCGAGATCCCCTTGATCCCTCAACACCCGATACAGTGGGATCTGAAAATGGGTATCACCATGCCGATCGAATTTCTATCGACCAGTCTGATGGTTTAAGTGATGACGAAATCCTCGCCTACGTATCTCGGGCACACGCTCGAACTGAGTACATCTTGAATTTGGAATTTGATAAACTCATCCCAATCAACGTAACTACTACAAATGAATTCGTGAAAACACACTCCGCGGATGATGACAGTGAAGACGCCGAGTTTAGTTATTCTGCTTGGAACAATCAAGTATGGGAGGCAATTTTTATAATAGGCGAAAATCAAGCAGCAGAATCTGAATTAGAAAATACTTCTGCCCAAAGCATTGCGGGAGTGTACACTAATGGCCAGATAGTAATAGTGAATGATTCTGATGATGCTCTCCGTGTAATCCCCGAAGATGTACTTATTCACGAATTGGTACATGCTCTACAAGATCAAGAGGGACTTTTCGACACGCTTTATGAATCATCTCCTCAGCTTACTCAAGACACCCAACTATCGACAAAAGGCCTCTCAGAAGGCCACGCAATGTACGTGGAATGGTACTATGATCAGGTTTGTAATGGATCTATTTCCGTACGTAATAATTCACTTTTAGAAGAAGTGGTATGGGGAGACTGGCAATGTGTCCCTCCTCCTAAAATCACACGCGACACGTCCAATTCAGAAACAAACCCCCCGCCCCCTCCAGTCAACTTCGGCGCGTTGATAATATTATTCCATCCTTATTCCGATGGGGGAGCTTATGTAGCCCATCTAAAATCCCAAGATGGTTGGGACTCTGTCAACGCGAAATATGCCTCTCCCCCTCTTTCCACCGAACAAATTATCCACCTCTCTGAAGAAAAACCATCCCCTTTGGAAATAAATTTCCCCGAAGAAGGTATTCCTAGTCATACTGGAGGGACTTGGAAGTCAAATCCTGACCATGGAATTGATGGGGCCGATACCGTGGGTGAGGCTAGTATTTTTTCGATGTTTTGGCATCAATCCCGTGAATATAATGCAAATGCCATCACAACAAACACATTTTGGAATTCTAGGGAAACTTCTCAAAACTCATCCGGCCTCCAACCATCTGCCCACTTTAATTATACTAGTCCACCTTCTACAGGGTGGGGAAATGACAAGTTACTACCTATCTACCGATCTGGAACCGACCAAACTGAGTATGGGTACATCTGGACAACAAAGTGGGACACACCACTCGATGCAAATGAATTCCACACCGCATACTCTAAAATTATAGCTGCACACCACGCCACTAAAATCGGGAAGAGCGACGATGGCAAAACAACCCTGTGGGTAATCCAAAACGGACCATTCGCAGATTCGTTTGCTATTTCCACCACTAGTAAAACAGTTACCATAGTCAATGCCCCTACTCCTGCTGATGTAGAAGAAATATTGACTTCCTTTTCGTTATCTGTGTAAATATTTCTCCACACACCTTACCACAACAATCTTATTACCTCTCAAACACTCAGTGGGTTCGGTGACAGAGGAAGACCGGCCACCGCGGACCATCCGTGAGGAAAGTCCCCCCACCGGTCGTACAGGTGACCAGGTGCAAGCTTGGAGTGGGAGACCACTGGCTCTGAAACAGAAACGACACGTCTCCACCAGACCTATGAAACGAGCGAACCTCTCCCGTAAGGGTGAGGGAGTTAACCTCCTGAGGGTGGAAGGTGCCAGATATTTTCTGGACGTTAGATATTCTATCTAACTTGAGGATCGATGGAACGGTGAAACCTCACCGGTGCAAGCCCGTGCCGCAAAAGTAGTACGACCAGGGCCCGGGTGCTTAGCCGAATGCCGGAGAAAAACAGAAGGGGGCTTACTCTCCTCAGCCACCATATTTCTTATCTTGAACCAACCCAGAAAGCTATAGTATCCCTCCCCTCCTATGGATCTCCATGGGCACATACAAGTATCGTGTAGTTGATTCAGATGCACATTATATGGAGGGATTGGACCAATTAGTGGACTACTTCCCCGAACCCTGGAAAACACGCATGATAGGGGGGTCTGGCAAGGACAAAGCGAGTATTGCAGGCATATATCCAATCTCCACGGGAGATAGGTCTATTTTTGGTAGAATTCAACGAGACGAGTTCACCGAAATGCAACGAAAAGCGGGTGGGTTTGTTCCAGAAATAATCCCGGACGTGATGGAGTTTCTTGGGGTGGATGCAATCAATATGCTCTCTCAGAAAATGCTCACATTTTCTAGAATAAAAGGCGACGACGAAAGGGCAACTCTTCTCGCAAATGCCTATACAGATTACATGTTGGACAAAGTAGTGGACCCTAGTGAGGGTATCTATACGATGATTCCTATTCCATTTCAAGAACCAAAAGAAGCTGTAGAACTCATCGATAGGGTGTCTCATGAAAAAGGTATCATCGGTGGATGTTTTGTTACCGCAGGCCCCGAACCACCCTTTGGAAATAGAAAATATGACCCTATATATGAAGCAGCAGAGGCCAATAATCTCCCAGTAGTCTTCCACGCAGGCGGTGGCGGGATTGATGAATTTGTTAGTGCCGGATATGAGAAATTCATTGAGACTCATGTTTTAGGATTTTTGATGGCAAACCAATCTCAAATAACCAGCTTAGTCGTTCAAGGAATCCCTGAGAAATTCCCCAATCTAAAGATAGTTTTCCAAGAATCTGGTGTATTTTGGATCCCATTAATGATGCACAGACTCGACACAGAATACTTAAAAAGACAATCAGAGGCCCCTCTGTTAACAAAAAAACCATCCGAATATATCAAAGAAATGTACTTTGGAATTCAACCACTAGAAATACCCGACGAACTTTCTTATTTGCGCCAGGTAATCGATATGATCGGTGGGGCAGATAGGCTTCTCTACGCATCGGATTACCCCCACTGGGATTATGACCCACCTAGTGCCATCACTGATTTGAGTATCTTATCTGATGATGAGAAAAAACGCATTTTATCAGGAACTGCAAACGAGGTTTTTGGAATATGACACAAGTACTTATTTGTCATGTGGACGAATTACCCGTGGGCGAACGAAAAATAGTTGAGTTAGAGGGGAAGTCTATCGGTGTTTTCAATATTGAAGGAAAGTACTATGCCGCATCCAACACTTGTCCTCATAGAGGCGGACCAGTCTGCACCGGTCGCGTGGGAAATGAACTACTTGCAGACTTTGTCGGAGTTGGACTCCGGGTTAAAGAACACTTTGGTCCCAATTTAGTTCTCGCTTGCCCTTGGCATGGATGGGAATTCAACATGGAAACAGGGGTGCATTTAGGGGACCCTCAGATTTCGTTACCTGTGTACACGGTCACTGTTCAAGACAAAGAAATTTTCATTGAAATATAGTTCTCTATTTCTAGTATGGTCAATTTAACTCGTATCCGAGCTAACTATGACTTATGGAAATCAATCTCACCCCATCTGAATTAGTTCAACTTGGTTCTCGATTCGGCATTTCTGTGAACTCTGCCGATGCAGAAATTTTATGCCAAGATGTGATAGATAACATCCAAAATTTAGAAGACCCATATCTGACCCCTACACTTCCTCCAACTGCTACTGAAAATAGATCTTGGCAACCTCCACAAAAAGATCCTTATAATGCAATTGCAATCTCCTGTATAGTTCCACCCTCTCACCAAGGAACTCTCTCTAATCTAAAAGTAGGCGTCAAAGATGCCATTTCGGTTGCAGGTATACCCATGAGAGCTGGGTCTGAAATATTCTCAAATTTCATTCCAACCTCCGATGCAACTTTAGTGACACGATTGTTATCCTCTGGAGCAACTATCACTGTAAAGACAACTCTAGATGAATTGGCGGCCTCTCCCCGTTCCACGACCAGTGTAGACGGTCCTATACTAAACCCTCATGATCCCAATAGGGTCGCTGGAGGCTCTTCGGGAGGTAGTGCCATCGCTACAGCCACTGGTATTGTAGACATCGCCATTGGAACTGACACAGGAGGTTCTGTCCGCGGACCAGCTTCTTTCTGTGGTATTTTAGGAATTAAACCCACTTATGGACTTATCTCTCTCAATGGTGTTGTGGAAAACACCTATACCCTAGATCACGTAGGTATTTTTTCAAAGACAGTTGAAAATATGGCCCTTTGCCTCGATGCAATTGCAGGAAAAGACGAAAAAGATCCGGCAAGTATGCAGGCAGCAGGCAAAGATGATTACAAATTTGGGGGTTATATGGAATCCTTACAGAACCAACCTCCTGTAGACCAGATAACATTTGGATTGTTAGAAGAAGGATTCGGCGAAGGGGTCAACACCAAAATCGAATCAAAAACACGAGAAACGATCGATAATCTGTCAAACGCTGGCGCATCTATAAAATCCATTTCTATCCCAAAACTAGCAGAACACAAAGCACTAAAGGATCACATATCTTACGCCGAAACAGCGGTTCATTGGAGAGCCAGAGGCGCACCCTACCGAAAAGGAGGTTCTGCCGATCCCTTCTATCAATCGACTTTTACCCATCGCGCACAAGAAAAAGATTTCAAATTGGGACGTTACTACAAATCGAAATTACTTACTGGTTGTTATCTACTCGATGAAAACAATGGGCAGAGCTATACTCATTCTCAAGCAGCAAGATCTCAATTTACCACCAACTTTGAGAATTCGATGATTGACGTAGACGTTTTGATAACTCCCACCATGGTGGGCCTCCCACCTCGCGTTGAAGATGCTTCTAATCCTGGATTTGACACGGGAAGGAATACTCGAATAGCAAACCTCACCGGACTTCCTGCAATATCCATACCCAATGGGAAAATAGACGGTTTATGTATTGGGATTCAATTAATAGGAAAATCTTTCGATGAAGCAAAGCTACTATGTTATGCTAACGCCGTCCAGAATTTTACCTCAAAATAATTTTTACTTAAATAATTAGCTTGGAGTGTATGGAAACCTATTTGACCACGTCGATTTTACACGACTTAGGGCAGTTAGCTCAGTCAGGTAGAGCATCTGGCTTTTAACCAGATGGCCAGGGGTTCAAATCCCTTACTGCCCGTACCTGGGAATGGTTCAAATCCCTTAGGTTCTAATCAACGGAACTAATACCTGTATTTTTCCATAACACCAACACTAAGTAGACTACATCTACCAACTGATAGTTAGGAGCGCAATTCCTATAATGGTCAACAAGGTCCCTATAATCAACGTCTTTGTTATCTTCTCCACTTTCCCCAACAATACAACTGCTATCACTGCAGTGAATAATGGCGCGGTTCCAAGAATGGGATCTGCTATTGAAACAGGCCCTATGATAAGTGCCTGAAATAATAAAAATAAAGCAAAAAAGACAAATATTCCACTTAATAGAAAATTCTGATAACTTTTAACATCACCTTTGTATAGCTCATGTCCCCTCCCTAACCAAATCCCATAAATGCCCACTGTGATTAATGCGGCTATTTCATTTATCGCCAATGCTTGGATGGCACTAATTGGCTCTACTACAAACCCAAATTTTCTAGCCACATTTCCCACCGCAAAAAGGAGAGCTGCAATAAGTGGAAATGCAACATCACTTTTTTTCCATCCTGTCAAATTTCCACTTTTCGACTGAGTTATGAGTATGGCCCCTATTACTGCCAATATTATTCCTATAACTCCTGAAATCGTTATATCCTCCCCAAGAAGAACGACTGCAAGAACAACAACAAAAAGAGGACGAGTATTCGTTATCGCGGTACAAACACTAGCTCCCATCCTATCTACTCCGTTGTAAAAAAGTAATGAACCAATGCCTGCCGCAACCACTCCAGAAAACACAAAAGCCCCCATTGAAACAATGGATATTCCACGAATTAGTATCTCGCCCTCTGACAGCACAAACAACAACGACCATGCTAGTACCGTTCTAACGAAGAGAGTTTGAAATGTATTCTGTAACCAATTCCCCCCACTTTCCAAACCCCTTTTCGAAAATATTACCTCACTCCCTCTGAAAACAGCACATGCCATTAATAACATATAAAACTCAGTTGGCCACTCAAACATCTATCTCAAAATAAACTACATTGTAGTATATGCTTGCCGAACGGTTCATTTCACCATTTTTAGTAAACTCTTTTTTCTTTCAAATTAAGATTAATTATGGATTTCGACCTAGCCAATCAACAATGTCTTGCATGTTCCAGCGACGACGAGCCCCTCCCACCTGAAGTCTACCTAGACTACCTAAAACAACTTGATACCGGGAAATGGAATGTCATAGAATACCATCACCTAAACGGAGTGTATACTTTCCCCGATTTTAAATCTGCCCTATCATTTTCCAATTCAGTAGGACTCTTAGCCGAAGAAGAATGGCACCATCCTGATATTCATCTCTCCTGGGGAAAAGTAGAAATCGATGTTTGGACTCACAAAATAAATGGACTACACAAAACTGATTTTGTTTTCGCTGCCAAAGTCGACCGGATGTACGCAGAACTCTCCGCGAATTAACATGACCATCTCTACTTATTTAATGACCATTTGGTATCAGTATGCCCCTCGAATCTAGTAATCGATACGTTTTCATAAAGTTCAGTTTGATCCCCATCTAGTATTTGTTTTGATATGATATTCCCTACTGCTGGAGAGAGTTGAATCCCCGAAGAATCAAATGCAGCGATGGAGAATCCTTTCACTTCTGTCCAACCCACAATAGGAACTCCATCGGACACACCCGATCGAATCCCAACCCATTCTTTCGCAACTTTGGCCTCTTTTAAAATAGGGAAAAATTTCGTTGCAAACTTTAGCATTTTCTCTCTTAGTTCAACCGGTATCTTGTCATTTATCTCTCTTGGATCGTACTCCCCTCTGTCTCCATAAGATCCAACATATACTGTTTTATTATCTCTTCCTATTACATATACTCCCGATTCAATATTCTGGAACAACGGCGGTACTACTTTCATCGAGTTTGGTACTTTCATCATCAATATTGGTGCCAATGTATGTGTTGCTGGCAATTTAATCCCTATTGATCTAGCCATTGGAATGTTCCATGGACCTGCCGCACATACGATCCCATCAACTTCTTTAAAATCACCATTTACAGTCAACCCTTCTATTTCACCTCCCTTTTTTACAATTTCATTTACCTCTGAAGACTCATGAAATTGAGCTCCATGTTTTTTTGCTCTATATACAAATTCTCTACCCATCCCAATTGGCTCTAAAAACCCTACATTTGGCTGATAAAGACAACCCATTATCTCACTATCATCCAAATATGGCACGGTTGCTATTCTCTTCTTTAATTCCCCCCTGGCTATGTAAGTAACCGGATCGTCTAGTATCAATCTCTCTTTCTCAGGAACACCACTCCCTGCAGAACTTTCATCCACATCTACTCCATCCGTACCTGACAGAGCGTCTGCACCCTCCTTTGTCGTCGAACAAAGCAATCTTCCAGTCAAATTAAAAGACAATTCTCTATCAGATTCTAGAAAAAATTTATTGTATAATTCAGCACCGTATCTTTTCATTTTTACTTCAGTAGCATTTCCGTAGTGACCAAACACCGCAGCGGATCTACTAGTGGTTTCCGAAAGTAATTCCCCCCGTTCGTAAACATCCACTGAACAACTCCCCCTTTTCGATAGATGATATGCTATGCTTGCACCTGCAATTCCACCTCCTATAATTGCGATTTTGGGCATAGATTCAAGTAACGCATCTAAAAAATATAAAGCTTGCTCCCCGATTGACCATATCCAGATTATGGTGGGCACTACCCACCTAGTGGGGGCATAGATTCAAGTAACGCATCTAAAAAATATAAAGCTTGCTCCCATATCAATCTCGTAAAATATTACTCATATGAATGTCTTTAGACTGGAACCTCTGCGCTATCATTCGGTTAGATCAACTTTATACTTGAAAATAGAAAACTCTCATATCAATTGAAATCTTACCCAACCTTGTGGCCCCTAGCCGCCAAGACTTCACACTGTTTTTGCATTCAAAAAATTCTGATTTTTTCGTATCTGGAATTCACAACGATGAAAAATTATTTCAATCCATTCTTGAAATAAAATCAACAAAAGCAGGACCGAGGCCTTTAAGATTTAGGGTACAGGGACGAACAAAAGAACAACTACGCCGCCCCGAAGATTTTATTGATATAGGACGGAAGGCAAAAAAAATAAGAATTTCTAGTCAAACAAAAAAAGAAAAACGCGATGAAATTAAGTCCCTTTTGTCTAGTTATGGACTTCAAGCAGAAGTCGTGCGAACTTGCCATTATTGTTCTTCTTCAGGTGATTTCTCCCCTCTTGTTGATTCTAATGTCATTGTTTCATATCCCCATGAAATATGTTTACCTTGTGCCCTTTCCGAGCTAGAAACTGAGTATTCACCAACTGGTATTTGGACTAAGGCGACCAAAAATCACATCCAAAAAATCCTCTTGGATTTCCAGGACATTGGGCACGTAAAAAAAGCATTTTCTGGAGAACTAGATCCTCATCTAACCACATTTGACCAAGTAACCTCTGAACAACCATCCATCTCCCCCATCGATATTAAAGAGATAGATATTCACGAAGATCTCCGAAAATCCCTGCTCAATCGCTTTGAAACATTACAACCGATTCAAAACCTTTCACTTCAAAATGGATTGTTAACTGAAACCGATCAATTAATAGTTAGTTCTACCGGGACTGGAAAAACTTTAATCGGGGAGATCGCAGGCATCAACCGAGCCCTCAATGGCAATGGAAAATTCCTATTTTTAGTTCCTCTAGTCGCCCTTGCAAATCAAAAATATGCCAATTTCAAGGAGCATTATGGAGATCTACTTGATATCTCTCTCAGGGTGGGATCAAGCAGAGTCCGTGGTGATTCCTACCCTTTTAATCCCAATTCCGACGTCATCATAGGAACTTACGAAGGGATGGACCATGCATTGAGAACGCATAAAAATATCTCCAATGTTGGTACCGTTGTAATTGATGAAATCCACATGGTTGCAGACCACTCAAGGGGACATTGCATAGATGGACTTATCGCACGTTTGAAGCACCATTGTAAACATTTTTCCACCAAAACCCAGTGGATATACCTCTCCGCAACTGTGGGAAATCCAAATCACCTCGCTTCTGACCTCAACGCAATCCCTCTTGAATTCAACAATCGGACCATTCCCCTCCACCGCCACATAGCATTTTCACTTCCTGGTCAAAAATATCAAATGATAAATGAACTTGTCCAACGAGAATTCATGAATAAATCTTCAAAAGGGTATCGAGGCCAGACAATAATATTCACGAATTCTCGGCAGAGATGCCACGATATCTCTAACAAATTAACATCTTCTTCTGCACCTTATCATGCAGGTCTAGACCACCATCAAAGAAAAAAAGTTGAACAGAGATTCTCTGAAGGAAAAATAGCCTCAGTCGTAACTACTGCAGCTCTATCTGCGGGTGTCGATTTTCCAGCATCGCAAGTCGTTTTCGATTCCCTCGCAATGGGAACTAATTGGCTAAATACTCAGGAATTTCAACAAATGCAGGGGAGAGCAGGTCGCCCAAGTTATCATGATACTGGTTTAATCTATTTGCTAGTAGAACCTGGAAAAGTATATTCAAGAACCATGCGTCGCACCGAAGATCAAGTGGCATTCGAATTACTCACAAGTGATGTAGAAAACGTACACCTATCTTACGATGAACAAGCTGCTCTGAGCGAAACCCTCGCAAATGTAGTCGTCGCACCTCAACACACTTCTCAACTCAACTCTTCCATGATTGGGGAGATTCAAACAAAAATGGCTATACAAAATCTCGTCAAATTGGGCCTCGTGTCTAATAACCGAGCAACTCCCATCGGAAAAATCATATGCCAAAATTTCTTTACAACAAAAGAGGCAACTGCAATCATGGACGCCCTCAACAAACATAAATCGCCTTCTGATATAGTCGCCATGATCGAACTTATGAGGGTGGAAAACTAACCATTTTAACACAAAATACAAAACGGTAATTACGAGTATCACGCACTCTTTTATTCATTCATGCGCGACGTGCTTCAAGAGCTTTCAGATGGGAAAATAAGCATCACAGAAGCAGAAGCAAAACTCTTAGGTTATGTCACCAGTGAAGCTGGTAGATTTGACGCAGCCAGAGAACACAGACACGGTATACCTGAAGGTATACTTTGCGATGGAAAAACCATAGACGAAATAGTAACTTTGGCTTCCATAGCAGTCGAAACTACAGGACGGGCCATCATCACTAGAACCACTCCTCAAATTCAAGAAGCTATTCAAAAAAATCTCCCAAAATCTGTAGAAATAAAATCCCATTCCCACCCCCGAATAACTGTGGCGAAGACCCCTGATTTTGAACCACCAGTTCTGGACGCGACTATTGCAATAGTCACTGCAGGAACTAGCGACCGTCCCATTGCCGATGAAGCTGCTATTATTGCTTCTGAAATGGGTGCAAACATAGTTCAAATAAGAGATGTCGGAGTTGCAGGTCTCCATAGATTACTCGACCAACTCGAACTCATCAGATCAGCAGATGTGGCAATCGTTGCAGCAGGGCGAGAAGGAACCTTACCCTCTCTAGTTGCTGGACTTGTGGATACCCCTGTTATCGGATTACCCGTTTCAACAGGTTATGGCCTTGGTGGGTCGGGGGAGGCAGCTTTAACTAGTATGCTCCAATCATGCGCAGTACTCTCTACTGTAAATATCGACGCTGGCTTTGTTGCAGGTGCCCAAGCGGGAATGATCGCAAAATCTATTTCTTCTGCACGTAATCAAAACTAAAAATATCTTTTCTCATCCCGACCGTCTCCACATTTTCCACCCGATACTCACCATGGTTACTGATATGATTGTAGCAATTAATTGTAACTCTTTAAACCAATATGGAATTTCAGGTAACAAAACTCTCGTTATAAACAATAAATCTGAAATTATAGGAACTCCCGAATCTCTTGATCCTATCTCTCCAATTTCCTTCGAATTTTTTACATTATTTTCCAACCCAACTCCACCCCATTCAATCTGATTAGATTCTCTCATATCATCTATTCCATTTATCTCTCCATATGGCAAACGATCCGCTTCATATGGTATGAATTGGGTCCAAACTCCCCACACAATTTTTCCCTGCGGATCTACTTCTATGATCCGCTTGTTCAATGTATCTGTAATCAATATATTCCCACTAGGTAGTTTGTCCGCATCTCTAGGCCAATTTAGATCAATTCCTCCTGCTTCATAAAGTGCCCACACTGGTTCCCACTTCCCACTCACACCCCTGTGCAACTCCACAATCCTATCATTGTCACTATCTGCAACCAATATTTTTCCTTCACCTAACCACTGGGGATTATGCTGGTGATTAAGTATACTTGGATCTCCACATCGTATGTTCCCATCTCCATCTGTATCTTCTAGTGCACCCATCCTCTTGCAACTAACATCATCACTATCATCATAATCCTTATTTATAATTTCAACCACTCCTTCATTTCTATCAATTATCAAAATTTGATTAGCATTTCGCACTGAAACTAGATATCTGTCCTCTCCTATTACATCCACATCATTTATGTGGAGCCAATCACGTTTTGTAGGATCTTTTGGCTCATCGTACAATTCTCTGGCTTCCCAACTCCAGATAACTTCTCCCCCTTTCACTGTAAATATGCGCTCCCGATCCATATCCGATATCAAAAATTCTCCCGAAGGAAGCATGCTGACTGCGTGAACTTCACTATCCTTTCCAGTTCTCACTTCAAAGCTATACTCTTCAACTACTTTGGGATCTTCTCCCCCCGCTATGATTCTAAACCCAGTCCGAACGCACTCCCCCGAACTCAATTCACAATTAGAATACCCACTATTCATAAATCCTACTAACACATCTCCATTTTCTAATACTGTTACATCAAAATAGCTACTAGCACTTGCCTCACGCCATATTTGTTCCCCGCCTTCCAATAGATATATACTACCATATTCATGCCACCCCGGTCCTCCCCCCTGGGACCCCACTAAGGTCATCTTTTCCTGCTCCGAATCTATCCCCATTACTGGAGCAAATGCAAAACTTGTCGCTATGACTAAAATAAACAAGACAACGCCTGCTATTATTACCAACCCTCCTCTATCATCCCAGTCCATTATCATACGAGGCACTGCAACTACTAAAATATCTTTTGATCTGTATTTATCATGATTTATTTCTTCCAACTACACATTTCATGTGCTTCAATGACTAAGTTGCCCTTATGATCTCTAGTACCCGAATACGAGAAGCTCTACTAGAAAACGGCCTGGATATACTCGTCGCCTCTTCTCCTCAAAATGTTTTCTACCTTTCAGGCCTAGAAAGTCTCACCCAACGTTTACTCGGACAGAAAGCATTTGCAATTTGGCAAACCGATCTATCTAATCCCATTATAGTTTTACCTGCCGTTGATGCTAGCATAATTGTTGATGCCAACATACCTTATAATTCCATATACACTTATGGCAATTTTTTCCTCTACGAAGGAACTGATATTTCTCCCTCTGACCGCACCGTACAAACTATTAAAAATGAAAATAACTTTGAAAGTCCAATCTCTGCTCTCCTCTCTGCAATTAATTCTCTTCCACTCACTTCTAGTAAAATCGCCATAGAAACAAGTGGATTTTCATTCACCGAGTTCGATGAGATTCGAAAAAGAATAGCCCCCAAAATCGAAGCTGCAGATGATCTACTCTCTGATCTACGACAAATAAAAAATAAAGGTGAGGTCAAATGTTTAAAACAAGCAGTAGAAATAAACCAAAATGCTATTGAAAACGCAATTAAAACAGTTGAATTCGGCATGGCTGAACACGATCTAGCAAGAAGTTATGAGTCCGAACTCATTTCTCAAGGGGCATATCCTCTTTTCACTGCTATTGGGTTTGGTTCTCATGGGGCATATCCACACGCTGTTCCTGGGACCCGTACACTCCAATATGGGGACTTAATCCGATTCGATGTAGGGTGCACGTACTCCAACTATTCTTCTGACATAGCGAGAACCTTTTCATTCGGAGAACCCGATCCCATTCTCCAGAGAAAATATGAAGTTCTTAATGGATCAATGGACCATGGAATCGATCTACTCTGTGATGGAGTTTCAACTGATATAATTTTCAATGGCGTGATCGACTACGTCAATGAACATGGGCCTGACCTGTTTCCAACATTCGACCGTAACCATGTTGGCCACGGGATTGGGATCGATGTATATGATCACCCAACAATTTCACCTGGCATGGGAACTTTGAAGTCTGGAATGGTTTTGTGCATAGAACCTCCTTATTATGAGTTAGGCACGGCCGGAATACAAGTCGAAGACGAAGTCCACATAACCTCGAACGGGGCCAAACGATTCTCCCATTGCCACCCCGATCTTTTAATAATCTAATTCTTATATCATATGTTCATTTTATATATACTTTAAAATAGATTCTATTTTTGCATTTACTACCGGGACATCTCCCATTCTTTCCCCTGTCATCTTGGCATCTTTTAATCCACTCGAAGTTGATATAGAAACAACCGTTTCCCCCTCTTTAATTTCTCCTTCTTCTTTCAGACGTTCAACTCCCAAGATCGAAGCAATTGCAGCAGCTTCCGCATAAATTCCAACTTTTTCCCCCACTGTTTGTTGCAATCTTTTAATCTCTTCATCCTCTGATAAAACGGCCAAACCATTCGATTCTCTTAAAGTAGCTAGACCTTGGTATGTGCTAATACTAGTCCCAATAGAAAATGCTATCGTAGGTTCCATCTCCACAGATTTAATTATATGATCTTCTGTATCTAGTGTTTTCTTCAAAGAACCAAACGGTTCTACTGCAACCATCCTCGGGAGTTTGTCTATTAATTCCAATTCATACAAGTCTTTGAATCCTCTCCAAATTCCACTTAATCCATCTCCATAGGCTGTGGGTTGGACCACCCATTCTGGAACATTCCATCCCAATTGGGCACAAATTTCATATGCAATTGTTTTGTATCCTTCAATCCCATAAAAATTACTTCCAACGGGAGGGTCCATATAATTCCCAGTTGGATACCATTGAAATTTATCAATGCATTCTTTCATCAATACCCAACGATCTTTTGGCTCTTTCGTAGCCAAAATTTTTGCCCCATATGCTCCTATTTGAATTTTCATCGTCTCAGGAACTGATTCCAACGTAAATACTACACTATCCAAACTTGCTCTACCCGCATAAGCCGCGGTAGATGCACCATGATTTCCTGTAGATGCAATTGTTATCTTTTTTGCACCAATCTCAACAGCTTTAGATACCGCAACAGAACAAAGACGATCCTTAAACGACCACGTTGGATTTTGACTTTCGTCTTTAATATATAATTTTATACCATCCCCATCCCCCAAAGTAGGGCACTCTACCAATGGAGTTCCCCCTTCTCCTAGTGTGACTGCATATTTGATATCAACCGGAAGAAACTCCGCATATGACCACATATCCTTATAATTCTCAAATGACTTTCGAGAAATTATTTTTGCAATCTTATCGTAATCGTATATTGGAACCACATTTGATACAAATTCTTTAGTTTTACAACTAGGGCAACCTTCGAACATAGGTTGATCTGCATATTCCTCGCCGCAGAATACACATTTCAATCCGATAATATATGTTGTCATTAGAAATTCTGTATGACCTCTTCCGAAAATTTTTCTATCATCTCCTCCGTTCTATACGATCGATTCTCAAAAGGAAGTCCTGCAATGTGCTTCACCCCCGATTCAATCAATTGCTCTATGTGGGACTGGCATTCTTCGGAAGTCCCCACAATTGCAAATTGTTCAACTATTCCATCAGTTAAAATTTTTCTAATTTCTTTTAATTTCAACAAATCAATATCATTCATTCGTTTCACCTTTTCTGCATCTTTTTTCGGAATCCCAATCGATTCTAACGTTTTCAATGGAACTGCCTTCACTATCCTGGCGATTATTTCCGCAACAGAATCTAAAGCCGTATCCCTTTCATCAGCAATTGATAAAAACGCCCAACATATAATGTCCAAATCATCGAAATCCCTGTTCGAATCCTCCGCTCCTTTTTGAATATGCTCTCTCGCATATTCCATTCCCGCAACCGAAGCCAAACCCGCACCAGCAATCACACCATCTCCCATTTTCCCAGCTAGCGATAAAATTCTTGGACCCCTTCCTGCAATGTAAATTGGAATTCTATCTCCCGAAACAAAATTTAGTCTGGCATTTTCCATTGAAAACACATCCGATTTCATTGTAACATCTTTCCCTTCTATTAACTCCTTAATGGCATCAGTCGCAGCACACACAGTTTCAATGGGTTGAGTTTGTGAAATCCCAAGTGGATTAAGCACCATGGGGGATCCAGCACCCAATCCTAATATGGCCCTTCCCCCTGATATTTCTGATATGGTAGAGATAGCAGCAGCCGTTAATGTGGGGTGTCGTGTATACGGATTTGTCACTCCCGTCCCAATCCCAACTCTCCTAGTGGCATCGGCCACAATAGCCATTTGCGCATATGTGTTTTTGTATAATCGTTCATCCGCAATAAAGAGATTTTTATATTTTTTATCCCCATCCACTATCTTTGCTACCCTTACCAATTCGTTTGGATCATATTCATTTAATAACCCGACACTAAATCTCATTATTCTGCTTACTTATCTCTCGGCAACAGCCAAAAACCATTCTTCCACCAAAATTGATCTTTTAAATTTCACCCCGAAAATATAGATGGTCCAAAAATAGCAACTACAAGGCACATGACCATTATAACACTAACACCCCTGCACACAAAATTAGCTATCTGCGGTAGTTCTTTTTTTGAAATTTTCTGGATCACTATTTCTACATATTTTCGCAGAATATGTCCCCCATCCAATGGAGCCGTTGGTATGCAATTAAACAGGCCCAAATTAAAATTTATCCACCCCGTCCAAAAAAGAACATTTGCCAATTTAAACACAACCCAATCCATCTTTTCTAGTGAACTCCCCACTGAATAAAAATTAGTATTATCTGCCGTGAATCCTGCAAAATTAAACGAAAAATTAGCACTAGTCGCACTTAGTACCGGTAATTGCAAAGCAATCATCATCCTCGAACCAAAAGAAACCTGTTCATTATTTGCCATCCCCTTGTCCCCTCCTCCTAAAATTTGTAAGTAGGTTTCTGCTGGATATTCTACTATTCCTATATCATCAAATTCAATTCCACTGATCCCTTCTGATGAAATCACGCCCAAAAAACCAGATCCAATTTGCGAATTTGGATGCTTCCCCAATTGAACTTTCTGTTCTGATTTTCCCCACCTGTTTTCACTTTCTAGAAACTCATAATATTTTATTTCCACAACCATTCCAGGTGCGCTCTCTTTTAAAAAATCTGTGAGGCCTTCATCATCTATCACTCGGACCCCATTAATATCTGTGACCACTATGTGGCCGATAGGTGGCCACTGAGTCTCATCCTCCTCCATCCAAGGTCCCTCTTCTATAAGGCTCACCAGTGCCCCCATGGGAATGAGTTGTGCTTCTTCTTCTCCTATTTGAACTAACACAACATCTTTGGTTCCAATTAACTCTTTTAATTCACTTATTGTTTGCACCTCTACTCCCTCAATTAACAAATTATTCTCATATCCTATCACCGACCCTCTATGTTTGTATGGTCCATCCCCGCTCATACTAATTATGCCAATCTCTCGATCCATGATTGTCCTCAAAACTTCGTCCGAATTCCCCCTCTTAACTTCCCATTCTTCCACCATTTCTCCTTTCCCCATCCCTACCACTCGATCCCCTTCTATAATGCCAGCTTGATCCGCCGGAGATCCTGGCAATATACCTCCAACTGCTATCCCTTCTTCCATCACAATCCCTCCTGAAACTGGGCCAAATAATAACAAAAAACATACTATCGCAACTAAAAAATTATTTGCAACACCTCCTGAAAACATTCTTATTTGCCCCGTCCGACTTGCCCTCTTCCGACTATTTTCATTGGGCTCTACAAATGCCCCTATAGGAAGAATTGTAAATAAGGCCAAACCCATTGTTTTCACTTTAATTTTTTCTACCCTGCACATTATCCCATGTCCTCCTTCATGAACAATCAGTCCTATTATTAATCCCAAAAATATTTCTAGAGCAACTTTCCACGGAAGAAATTCATTCACCCCCGGGATTATGAGTACATTCCTAGGCTGGCTCAACGCAGTAGGGGCTGGATTTTGTATTACCATGAACGCAGAGGATATCAATAACACAAATGTAGCAACCATCATCAAACTGGCAACAATAACCCCTATATTTCCCCACATTCTCCACAAACCCGTTGGAGCTGCCAATTTTTCTAATAGTTTCCTCCCCTTCTCTGTATGAATTGTGTGTATCGGCCCTTGAGATCTAATGTATTTTGGAATGATACCTTTCTGTTCTAACCCTCTTATTACAATAGAATAAACTAAAATCCCCCATAAAATAGTCCAAATGGAATATTCCATAGGACTGTTTACCCCTCTCTCCGCAACCGTCTCACTACAAATTCTTGATCAAGAGATGCTAATAGAGGTCCCAATCTTGGTCCTCTATCCTGGGAAAAAAATAGTTTGTAGTTGACTTTGAAAAATTGACTCAATTCAATTCCGTTACTTTTCGCAATTTCATAAATTTTTTCTTGCATTTCTGTGCCCTCATGTCCCTCTTCTACAAAACAAGCCAATTCTTCTAAAGCCTGCTCCACGTTTCCATCTATCTCTATGTCTGGAACCTCTCCTAGAATTTTATAGTTATATTCATTTTGATGAATCTCCGCCCATTTTCTCCCCTTTTGGACACGCCCAATTGCCAATGAAGTGACCCAATCACTCATTTCCACTTCAATCAATTTTCGACGTGTTGCCATACCAATTTGCAAGTCAATATCGTTGGTCATTCCCAATACTGCAGCAAACCTGTACGGTATTCTACGACGCGATTTAAATTCTCCGAGATCTTCTTTTCCCACTCGCTCTATCATTGTATCCCGGATTATTATGGGATATATACTTGAAGGAACAACTTGAGCAGTTTTCTGAACATTTTCTTTGTAGTATGTTTGCTCAAATCCATCAAATTCATCAACCAACACATCTATTTTCTCAAGATCAAGATCTCTCTGTTTATTTGGATTTTTCGCGAAAAAATAACGTACTATTTCTGGTTCAACTAACTCAAACATATCTCTCACTGTGACGATATTACCTTTAGAAGAAGAAAGGGCCTTTCCACCTAGTGTAAACCACTCATATACCATCGGAACTGGTGGTTCTATCCCAAATATTCTCCGAGCAATTTCCTGGCCACTAGGCCATGAGCCTTCGGCATGATCCTTTCCAAATGGTTCAAAATCAATTTTTAATATCTTCCAATCAGCGGGCCATTCAAATCTCCAGGAGAGTTTCCCCTCTCTAAATGTTGCAAACCCCCTATGCCCACAACCATTTACTCGAACCCCGTCTGCATCTGCAAAACCTTCACACTCATATTCAACCAATTGTGACTCTACATCTACATTTTTTACACCGGTTGTCAATCTACGGCACTTCTCGCATTGAGGAACGAATGGGACGTAGTCTTCCGAAACGTTTTTTTGATATTTGCCAAGGATCTCACGAACAAGCGGTAAATCCTGCAATGCTTCTCGAATTACCCCTTCAAATATTCCTTCATTGTACATCTTAGTTGTTGAAACAAATTCAACTGGAACTCCCGCCATTTCCGTACTTTCTCGTAGTAATGCTGTAAAATGATCTCCATACGACTCATATCCACTATCAAATGGATTCGGAATTTCTGAATATGGGACACCCAAATTCTCTCCCAGTAATTTTGCATCTATATCTCCCAATCCAACTAGATTCCAGTTTTCATCCGCCAAGACATTTGGAAGTTTTCTCAGGGCATCTTTGTCATCCGATGTAAATATCTGATTTACTTTGTGACCCCTTTCTCGTAGCATTTCTGCCACGTAGTACCCTCTCATTATCTCATTCAAATGCCCCAAGTGAGGAGACCCAGAAGGCGATACTGCTCCTTTTATAACTATAGGTTCTGTTGGCTCTCTATATTCTATCTCATCTGCAATTTTTTCTGCCCAGAATATTCGATCAGCTTCTTTATCCATCATCGAATATCCCTATCATTTCATATCCGAATTAATAATAGTACCATTATACTTACCATGAAGAACAGCATTTATTACATTCTTGGGGTCTGATCCATCAATTACAACTGTTTTTATACCCGACCGCTCGATCAGTTTTGAAGCTAGTAAATCAACCGGAGCTGGATTCCCTGCTATCATTTCCATACTAGAAATTATTTCCACCAATTCTCCTGGAGATAATTTATCATATCTAGTTGCTTTTGGATTTAATTTTGGATCTGAATCGTATACTCCATCCACACTAGTCGCATATATTAACAAATCTGCATCAGTATACTCCGCTAGCGCTGCACCAACTGCATCGGTAGTTTGCCCCGGGGCAACTCCTCCCATCACTACTACCCCCTCTTGATGGAGTATTTGTTTAGCAGATTCATAATCTTGAGGAGGAAGCTGTCCAAATTTATGATCTATCCCCAACATTAATAATTGAGCATTAACTCTTGTAATCGCTATGCCCATTTGGTCCAATTCACTCTCGTTAGAACCAAACTCTCTTGCAATCTCAATATAATCTCTTGCAATTCTTCCACCCCCTACAACTATCCCCACAGAATTCCCTTCTGCTATGATTTGGTCCACCACTCCTGCGTATTCTTCAATCCTATCTTTAGATAATCCTGGCACAAGAACACTCCCGCCGATCGAAATCACTATCCTCATTATCAAATTTGAAAGCCTTTAATAGATATATCCTTTCCCTTATCTAAGTATCTAATCATATCCATACCATAGTCGATGGATACAAGCCTTTTCTTTCCCTTTATGTATACATGAGACTTCTTGGAATCGCTGCATCTCCCCCTGATTCAGGTGCCCTAATGGATGAAATTTCTGATTTTCTATCCTCCAAAGGATCTTTAGCAGTAATCTCCCCTCTGCCAGTTGTCGACGTCACGAAACAAAATTTCTCCGCGTATCAATTAGACGAGAAAGGAAACTGGTCCGCATTCGGATCTAATATGACTCTCACCACTCTTTTTGATATTCTAGCAACCGAACATGATTATGCTCTTGTTGGCGGATTCGAAAATGCCAATATCCCCTATATCGTTTTGAACGGGCATTCCCACAACGGTACCACTCTAATGGAACTAGACTCTACTGAAAATCTCGATACCAATCAACTCCTTCGTAACTTGCAAACAACAGAACCATTTGAGACTCTAGATTCTCTCATCGCCAAAGTTGTTAAATCCCCAAACGCAAACCAAGCCGGAGCAATAGCCACATTCACCGGAAGAGTCCGCGAATTGGATCATCCTTCTGATTCCCCTACAACTCGGCTAGAATTTGAAAAATATGCTGGGGTAGCTGAATCTAGACTACAACAAATATGTTCCGACCTTTGCCAACGCGACGGGATTTTCGAAGTTCTTATGCATCATAAAGTTGGTCACATCGAATCCGGAGAAAATGTGGTCTTTGTCGTTGTTCTGGGTGCTCATAGAGATGAAGCCTTCAAAACAGTTCAAGATGGCATCAATCGTCTAAAAAATGAAGTTCCCATTTTCAAAAAAGAAATAAAAATCGATGGCTCATTTTGGGTCCACGATCGCCCATAATACCCCATTTTCCCCCAAAATATCCCTTTTTTATACGCCAAATGTCTTGCTTTGTCAGACATTTAAAACGCTATTAAATTATATGAAATAATCTATCTAATAGCTTTATGAAAGGTCTAATTAATTATAGTGTCTTTATGAAAACAACAAAAAAGTAGGTGTTTTCTGAAAACCACCGAAAAAAGAATGGGAGATCATTAGTATATATATGAACTGCTCTCCTTTCCTTACCCAATGGAACGAGATTCCTCCCTATCAACCGAAGCCAAAACAGAGCTACTCAAGGATTATCTCCGTGATAGAGCCGAGAGTGGAAACCTCTACTTTAAGAGTAAATTCATCGCTGCCGATGTGGGCCTCTCACCAAAAGAAATCGGTGCAATATTGGCCAAAATCCGAATTGATTCTACCACCGATTTTCAACTTGAAAAGTGGGCCTATACCAGTGCCACAACCTGGCGCGTAATACCTGCTTCAGTTTAATTTCTTTTCTCCACTCATTTTTCTATATTAGAACCCTTATCTCCCTCTATACCCAATCCAGTATTTGATGCCTAATCCCCCTCCATCTGGGCCCTCATCCGATTTATTTTCTTCCGTTTTCCGTGTCTATGAAACAAAATTTGAAGGGGATTCTATAATCTATTATGGGGAACCTCTATCAAACCCTCATTCTATCATTGAATTTGTCTGGCCACTTTTTAGAGAGCATGGCTACGAACCACAGTTAACTCAACAACTAGGCGAATATGTCCTGGTTGCCAAACCAATCTACAATGCCCCCCCCGAATTCCCATGGTTACAATTATTGCTTTTCATAGCAACCATTCTTTCCACTCTCTATGCAGGATCCATGTGGTACTACATACCCGATCCACTATCTAATCCTCTATCACTCCTTCAAGCCTGGCCATTTGCTGCAGCTGTAATTGGAGTCCTGGCGGTCCACGAATTAGGACATTACGCCGTGAGTAAATACTATCATGTAGATGCAACCTTGCCATATTTCATACCTATGCCCACTTTTATTGGAACGCTAGGCGCACTCATTCGAATAAGAGGTCACATTCCTACCCGAACTGCGCTCTTTGATATAGGAATTGCTGGACCCATCGCCGGTCTTTTGGCAACCATTGCGATCACCGCAATAGGATTGTCTCTCGATCCAATCTCTGTGCCCACTTGGGTGGATTCTTCTACTCCTGGTGTATTCACGGTCGAATTTGGATATCCCATCTTGTTTAAATTAATTGCCATACTGGTTGGATCTCCCGGAACTGAAAATATATTTGAGGTTCTTATGGGGACAACAAAAATCGGTTATTCCGACCCCACTATGGCTTTCAATCCGGTAGTTTTTGGAGGTTGGGTTGGCATGTTTGTTACTTTCCTCAATTTACTCCCTGTAGGCCAACTAGACGGGGGGCACATACTCCGTGGATTATTGGGCCAACGGGCTGCCACGGTTTCTGCTCTTATCCCCGGATTTCTATTCGGGCTAGCTGCATTTCTATATTATTTTGGAGAAAAGTTTTTCACAGCTAATGTCAGTAGTGCGGTTTCCATGTGGCTATTCTGGGGAATTCTTACTCTCTTTCTAGCCCAATCTGGGTACGCCCGCCCAATAAAAGACGAACCCCTGGATCTGAAAAGAAAGGCTTTGGGGATTTCCATATTCTTAATTGGATTCCTCTGTTTCACCCCAATCCCTTTACAAATCTTGGGATAATTCTTCTCTTTCACTCTCACCCATGGGTGTACCCTCGATTTTCGATCAATTCCCCATCCATTTTTATATCCTTTTCAACCACCTCTCCTATGACAGTTATACTAATTTCTATGTCCTCTTCAATCTCCTTAATTTTCTCACGTGGTGCCGTAAATACAAGTTCAAAATCCTCTCCATAAGTCATTGCAACTCTGAGTGCAACCTCGCCATCCTCCACTATTTCTTTAAGCATTTCATTTATTGGAATCGTATTAGAATCGATTTCAAATCCGCACATACTCGCTTTCCCAATTTCGTACAACGACCGAACAAGACCATCACTTGAATCCATCATAGACGTCGAGTATTGGGCTATTATCAAACCCTCTTCAATTCTAGGTTTGAATCTAAACATCTCGTTTGCCTTTTCATTTTCATTTCTTTCGAACAGTCTTTTCGCCGCAGCACTTCTACCCAAATCTCCTGTAACACAAACTACATCTCCCAATTCTGCACCCCTCCTGAATACTGGCTTCACTGACTCCCCAATCGCCGTAGTAACCACGCTGAATTCGTTTGAATTATCTAAATCCCCTCCTACATACTCTGCACCAACTATCTGACAAACTTCATTTGCCCCTCGAATGAATTCATCTATCTCTTCCTTTCTAAATTCAGGAGACGAATACGCCGCAACTACTGCTATTGGATCTCCGCCCATAGCCGCTATATCTGAAAGAGATGCACCCACTGACCTCCAACCTGCAGTATAATGCGTTGTCCCCTGTGGAAAATCCGATTTTTTGTGTAGCATATCTGTAGTAATCAATAAATTTTGTATAAACGCGGCATCATCACCACTTCTTGGAACCTTTCCGTGTATAAATTTAAGAGCGTCTTGTTCATCCATCAAATCTTACCCCTTGGCCTTCCCTCAATATGTGAGCAGTACTTCGACGGACTTAAAAACCGAGGAAGAAAACTTCTACACCAATGGTAACTCTCTATGATGTCCCTGTAGATGCATTCCTAAGCACACTCGCAGAGACACTTTCAAAGCAAATAGAACCCCCTGAGTGGTCTGAATTCGCCAAATCTGGACCCGATAGAGAACTTCCCCCTGAGCAAGATAATTTCTGGTTTGTAAGGGCAGCTAGCATCCTCCGAATTGTAGCTATTGAAGGTCCTATTGGTGTCGAAAGACTATCAAGCATTTATGGCGGTGGAAAAGCAGGATCGAATCGATACCGCGTAGGCCCCGTCCACCACGTCAGTGGGAGTGGAAAGATCATTCGAACAATATTACAACAACTAGAAACTGCAGGTCTACTCGAAAAGCCTCCCAATTCTATAGGCAGAGTTGTAAGCCCACAAGGTCAAAGCCTCCTAGACAAGACTGCCGGAGAAGTGCTTAAAACACTCAAACGGGACGACTTAAATCGATATATCTGAAGTCTATCCTTCACTCCATTCTTCTTTGTCAAATTCACCTCCGCAATCGTTTTGCTACACGGCGCTGAAGTTCTCTCTATATGAGCGGAAATGATGGCGATCTCGATGCTATCCGTCAACAACGCATGGCAGAAATCCAAGCACGCCAACAAGTAGCAGCACAAGACGTGGCCCAAGAACAGGCATTACAACAAGCAGAAATGCAAAAACAGGCCATCTTGCGACAATTTTTGACGGACGGTGCCCGAACACGATTAAACTCGGTCAGAATGAGCAAACCCGAATTCGCATCTCAAGTCGAACAACAAATAATTGCTTTGGCACAGAGTGGGAGACTCGGTGATAAAATAAGTGAGTCACAGATGAAGGATTTACTTCAGAAACTTTCCCCCTCTTCCAGAAAAAGCTTTGACATAAAACGCCGCTGATACTATCTAATTCTCACATATTGTAAACGGAAGAATTCAAGCGCATCCAGGAAATACCTACGTGTATGCACGACCGTCTCAAAGGCTTTCGAGAGTTCTATCCCGAAGAGATGGTCAACCGAAAAGCTGTCTTCACTTCAATTGAAAAGACAATATCTAGCTACGGGTTCCGAGAGATAGGAACACCTTCCCTTGAAAGAACCCAGTTATACATTGATAAAAGCGGCGGCGAAATTGTAGATCATTTGTATTCTTTCCAAGACCAAGGGGGCCGAGATATCACTCTAACTCCTGAACTTACACCCACTGTTGCTAGGATGGTGGCTTTACGTGGCAAATCTCTCCCAAAACCCATAAAATGGTTTTCAACAAGACCTTTCTGGCGATATGAACAAGTCCAGCAAGGCCGTTTCCGGGAGTTTTACCAAACAAATGTTGATATTTTCGGATCTTCTTCCCCTAGTTCTGATGCCGAAATCATCGTTTGCGCTGCACACATACTATCAAATCTAGGATTGGGCGACGATGACTTTATTTTTCTAGTATCTCATCGAAGTCTTTTGTCTGGTCTACTGGAATCTTTCTCTCCCGATGTCGATTTGACCGCTGCCATACGGGCAATAGACAAAAAAGATAAAATTGATTCTCAACTATATGCAACATTGTTATCCGAAGCCAATTTCCCATCCGATTCCATCGATGATTTAACTGATATTCTTTCTCTCACAGATCTATCTGAAATAGCAGAATTTTCACACGACGAAACTATGCAATCTGCAATTAAAAACTTAGAGGAAATATTTGATATAGTGTCTCAAACAATAGCCGAAAAATACTGTTCTATTTCTCTTAAAACCGCGCGCGGACTTGATTACTATACGGGATCCATTTTCGAATGTTTCGATGCCTCGGGAGAAGTCCACAGATCCATCTTTGGTGGTGGGCGGTATGATAATCTAATTAGTGATTTTGGAGGACCTTCAATCCCTGCTGTAGGGTTCGCTTTCGGAGATGCCACTTTAGAAAAATTACTTATGAGAACTGGGACTTGGCCAAATAAAAAACTCAAAACAGATTACTATGTAATTCAAGTAGGTGACACACGTGAATCTACAATCAAACTAGCCCATGCCCTTCGAGACCGCGGTAACATAGTGGAAACCGATGTTTCTGGGAAGAAATTCACGTCACAGCTAAATTATTCAAATTCAATCAACGCAGAGACTGTAATCATTGTTGGAGAACGCGACTTAAAGGAAAACAAAATAACTATCAAAAAAATGTCCACTGGAGAAGAGCTCCAAGTTTCTATAGACGATTTCCCTGGGGATTACCATAGCCCTACATATGACGATTTTGCACCCAAAACATCTTAGACATTTAACATCATGAAACAAGCATTTCGGTTAGCTTATGATGGGAGAAATTTTCATGGTTTCCAGAGGCAATCCCATCTACCTACTATTGAATCATCTTTATTTAAATCTTTGATCAACTTGGGCCTTTGCAGCGACGTGCCCGTTGATTATTCAGCCGCGGGGAGGACCGATTCTGGAGTTTCTGCTATTGCACAAACGGTTTCATTCGAAGCCCCCATTTGGTGTACTCCATCCGCTATAAACTCAAAACTTCCAAGCTCTATTAGAGTATGGGCTTCTACCACCGTTCCAGAAAATTTTAATGCCACTTTGGATGCTTTAAACCGTACATATATCTATTATCTTCACGCATCCAATTTAGATTATGAACTTTTGAACTCTAGCATCCAACTACTATCTGGGCTGCACGATTTTCATAATTTAACCCCTGATAAACAACGTACAAAACGCAATATAACGATAAGTGCTACCCCTTTTGAAGACCATTTTGTCATCTCTATAGAATCTAGTGGATTCTCCCGCGAATTAGTGCGAAGAATAATCTCTTTAATTGTGGAAATTTCTTCAAAAAAATCACCCATAGAAAAAATAGATCGTATTTTTTCTCCCCACCCTCTGACGGGTCCCGAAGGAGTCCCACCCGCACCTGCGTACCCTCTAATCCTTTATGACGTTGGTTACCCCTTCAAATTCCAATGTGATCCAAAAGCTATCGATAGTGCTCGCGACATATTTGAAACATTATCTAAAAAACACTTGACACTCTCTCATATCTTCCAACACATCCCTCAATTTTTAATTTAATTTTCTAGTTTTTCTTTCGATTATCACTATCATTCCCATTGATAAAACTATCACTCCTACTCCATACGATTCAGGAAGTGAATCAATCCACCATCCTACACTTTCCAGTGGCCAATTTAGTGTATGATCATTTGGGTCAATTATGCCCAATCCAATAAAAAGTGAAACTATGTATCCATATCCTGCTCCTGCCATGAAACCCTCATTTCTCACTGTGCTCCTATCCTTTTGCTGGCGCCTTGAAACAATAAAAACCGGGGCAACTAGGGGGATCACTATCCCTAACAGTATGGCACCTAGAAGAATTTGCTCTCTAAATGGACCTGTCCCCACTGGATTTGCAGTCCAGGTAATCCCTGCAAGTGTTGTCAAAAAAACAACAAATATTCCTACCACTGAACTGATAAAAACATACGATTTAAACACTAAAGAACGGCTTTTCTTAGCCGCATATTTGTATGTCCCAATCAAACCTGATTTCTTCCCTACCATATCCGTTATCTACCTATCTTCTCCACCGAACTATATTATCTATTTCTACTTTCACCATCTACTTATAGCATCTGAAGTTGCTAGTCCTCGAACCAAAGCAGATTTGTCCACGAGCGTCACAGAAGAATATATGCGGATAGACATTGGGAACAGTCTTGATACAGTTGCATCTCCTGGCATGTCTTCTGATACTCTAGACTCTTTAGATCGCCAAGTCGATGCTATCCATACAACTATAGTACCTAAGATCCACGACAATAGCTTTGGATATGCCGCCCTCAACCTATTATCTCCCGAAGAAACAAAACAATTACTCGATTTTACCGAGCATTTCTCTGATTTCTCCAATGTGCTCACAATTGGAATAGGCGGGAGCGCATTGGGCTCTGCAACACTCTCAACATCACTTGGACTTTCTGGCCATTATGTACTTGATAATATAGACCCTTCAGCAAATCTAAATATACTCACCAATATCGATTTTACAGATACAGTTGTTAATATCGTTTCTCTTTCTGGTTCTACCATTGAAACCATTTCTAATTTCTTAGTAGTCCGAGATCACATGAACAAACAGAACATAGATTGGACTTCTCAAACTTTTGTGACCACCTCTGGTACTGGCACTCTCTATGACCTCTCCAACAAATACGACCTCCCCCTCCTCCCCTTTCCCGAATCCATCCCAGGACGTTTCTCAGCCCTATCCTCAGTAAGTCTCGCACCCATCTCAATTTTGGGTGGGCCTGTAGAAGAAATTCTCAAAGGGGCACAAAACGGATTTGATTCTCTCTCCACATCTATCTACAATTCTCCCCCTTATGCTTATGGTGCAATTACCTCTGAATTATTTAATTTAGGCATCACTTCCAATTCTCTCATGCCTTATTCAGAACATCTAGAGACTTTCACTGAATGGTTTGCCCAGTTGTGGTCTGAAAGCCTCGGAAAAGACGGAATTGGACAAATCCCCCTCCGAGCAATGGGCGCCACCGATCAGCATTCCCAACTTCAGCTTTACCGAGCTGGAAAAAGAAATCTCATGGTGACATTCATCGATATCGTTGACCATAAAACTGAGTTAAATATACCCCCTTCGGAATTCGAAGATTTTGATTATCTCTCAAACCTACCACTGGAAACTTTACTAAGAACTGAACTTCAAACAACAGAAGCAAGTCTAGCAGAAGCGGGATGTCCTTCTATTCGGATAGAGCTCGATCAACTAAATCCCTACAGCATCGGGGAGCTTTTACATGGTTGCATGGCGTCTTGTATCCTCTTTGCAGAACTACAAGGTATAAACGGCTTTGACCAACCTGCGGTTGAATGGGGAAAACAAGCATTAAAGGATATTTTAACTGGGAAAACTAGTTCCGAATCGAGTTCTACTCAAAATAAGAATTCCCATTGGATTAAAAAATAATACTAATGTCTCTTCTCTCTAATTTATTAACTCCTCCACAACAAAAGTCAAAACAACCACTAAAAGAGATATTTTTTGCCACTTTAATTGGTATATCTGGTTTAATCGCAATCGCATTCTGGAGCGTAATATTCGTTCTAATTGTTGGCGTGGACATTCTTACAGATCCTCTCTGGGGACTTCTTCTAACATCACTTGCTTTTTGTATGGGCATTTTGACAATTTTTTTGTTCTACATGCGCCGTACAAATACGCCTTTTACTTTTCTTGATATTAATTTCCCCACCTGGCGCGATGTCTTCTATATTATATCTGGTTTAATCACACTTTTTTCAATACTCTTAATCATCGGTATCTTATTCACATATTTCGGTGTTGAAACAACATCCCATTCTGTTGAAAATATAGTCTCATCTTCCCCTGAACTAATACTCTTGCTCATTCCGATCTCCCTTTTACTCGTTGGCCCACTTGAAGAATTGTTATATCGAAATATTATTCAAAAATCTTTGTATAGTTCATTTTCCCCAATTGGTTCTATTTTCATATCAAGTATTATTTTCTCTGCCGTTCATATCTCTGCCTACGCCGGAGATTCATTATTCCAAAACCCCCTCCCCGCTCTCAATGCACTCGCTGTAATTTTCATTTTATCGGTTATCATTGGAATCGTATACTATCAGACTAAAAATATAGTCACAGCCGCATTGCTGCATGGCATCTATGATTCAATCATTTTCGCCGTTTTCTATATCAATATCACTACTGATATAACTGCTACAATATCCTCTCTTCTCTTATTTTGAGGGATTTTTTCTATTTAACTGACCCCCGCATATCGGACAGTCTTTCTGCATAGTTCTACTTTCCTTTCCACAACTCCCACATTTGAATATCCAATTTCTTTTATCTTTGATGGTTTCCATCGCGATCCCTTCGACCATTAATCCAATTTCTGCAGCCGTATTTTGAATTGCATAATCATCAGTTACTAATACTCCTTCTAATTCCATTGCAGCAGCAATTAAACAAATATCCGTTCTAGAAAGAACAGTATGGTCTCCTGTTTTTTTAGATATCCGAATTACTTCTTCAATAGTCCTTTCCTGTGGTACTTGTATCTGCATACCTCCTCCTCTCATAGCTTCAAAACGCAAACGTGCTTCCCCCTTCAATTCCTCTGAAACTTCTGCCACTGTTGTGATATTCCTCTCTTTCGTGTGGCCTCTAATAAACGCAGAGGAATCCAAGATATACATGCCCGCTAATTTTAACTCATTAACTCTTTGATATCTTTAACCATAATGTTATCCGTCACCGATTCAACCAAGCCCACTGGAACAAGAAAATTTCCTTCTGAATTCTTATCATAACCCTCAAAATCACTCTGAACGATATCTTCTTTTGGTCTCACCACGATCGATTCAAGCTTACCCGTTTGAAGATCTACAGTTATATTCTCCAAAGTCCCCATCTCCTTTCCATCATTTCTCATAACTCCCTTTTCAATTAGGTTTTGTGCTAATATGTCTGTCATACTCCCTATATCTTTTCAACAAGCATAATACTCACGGAGAAATATCAGTTAGATAGATGATTTTAATGTTCGGTATGGATGGATAACATTGATCATAGCCTGAGGAGATACAGATGCCAAAAAAGAACATTAATAACCAAGACCTCTTTCGAACTCCTATCATATCGGTACTCGGACACGTCGATCACGGAAAAACCACTTTACTTGATAGCATACGGGGATCTTCTATAACAGACACTGAAGCAGGAGCAATCACTCAGCATATAGGAATCACCACTGTCCCAATTGACATAGTCTCAAATATGGCTGGTTCTCTTGTCAGTTCTGAAAGTCTAGAGTTACCTGGATTACTTTTCATAGACACCCCTGGACATCAACTATTCACAACCCTTCGATCTAGAGGTGGATCTCTAGCTGACATAGCGATCCTAGTTGTCGATATAAATGACGGATTTCAACCCCAGACAAAAGAAGCCCTAAATATCCTCCGAAATTCCAAAACACCGTTCATAGTTTGTGCCAACAAAATTGATACCATCCCTGGCTGGAATTCACATCAAAACTCTGCTTCTGTAACTAGCTATACTTCCCAACCAGAACGCGTCCGATTAGCTCTAGATCAAAAATTCTATGAATTAGTCGGTGAACTTTCTACATTCGGATTCACTTCTGATTATTACTGGAAAGTATCTGATTTCAGCAAAACGTTAGGCATAATACCAACTAGTGCCCGAACCTGCGAAGGAATTCCCGATTTACTCGCTGTATTGATGGGCCTGACTCAAAAATATATGCGAGAATCTATGTCAGTCGATATAACTGGTCCTGGGAAAGGCATAGTACTTGAAGTTAAAGAAGAGCGAGGACTCGGAATTGTAATCGATGCAATCCTATATGATGGTAGTCTCTCCGAAGATGATCAAATGGTAGTTGGAGGGCTCGACGGTCCCATCTCTACGAATGTCCGCGCGCTTTTCAGCCTCTTGCCACTTTCCGAGTCAAATTCTAATAACCTTTTTACCCGAACCTCCTATGTCACTGCAGCATCTGGAATCCGAATTGCAGCACCAAACCTTTCCAACGTTTTAGTGGGATCTCCCCTCCGATCAGTCCGCGATTCAAATATTGATTCCATCCTCCTCGAAATAGAATCCGAGTTAGAAAAAGCAAAGATCGATACACAAGATTCTGGAGTTGTAATTCGCGCTGATACTCTCGGCAGTCTTGAGGCACTTTCCAAGGCACTCTCTGACATAGAAATTCCTGTAATGCGAGCATCAGTTGGTGATATAGCACCCAGGGATATTTCATTAGCTAGTACTACCGATAAAAAACAATATCGACTCATCTTGGGTTTCAATGTTAATTTAATAGAAGATGCGGCACGCCACGCACGGGAAAAAGATGTTAAAATTCTTACAAACGATGTCATCTACCACCTCCTTGAAGAGTACGAATCTTACACCGAAGAACTGTCTTCGTATAGGCGGAAGAACCTTTTCGAGAAATTAACTCGACCTGCACATTTCCAGATACTCGAAAACCATATTTTTCGACAATCAAATCCGGCAATTGTAGGGGTAGAAATACTTTCTGGGACCCTTCAAAAAGGTGCACCAGTAGCTATCCCTCTTCAAGATGAATTTAAAAGAATAGGATTTGTCAAAGATATCCACCACCAAGGAGAATCAGTCACTCAAGCAAAAATCGGAGAACAAGTAAGCGTCTCTCTTGATGGCCCCACCATCGGACGACAAGTAGATGAAAAATCTGAACTTTGGGTAGATGTCCATGAGAAACATGTTAAAGCATTGGAAGATACTTTCTACGACGATCTTCGAAATGATGAATGCGAAACTCTCTCTCGCTTTGCCCAAGTAAAACGAACTAAAGATCCTTTTTGGGGAAAATAATACCTGTTCCTAAAACATATTCTCACTTTTTCCATACACACCCACAACCACCGATGTCACAAACTCACTTTTACTTATATCGGAGCTATTTATTTTCATATTCGTATCTCCAAATTCCCAGTCTCTGAGGCCTTTGCAATATTCTATCCCCTGATTCAGTTCTTTTCTGACATCCTCTTCATCATCTCCTCCAGACGATTCATAGAATATCCCTGCTTTCTCCCCCTTGGCCCACGCCAAACCTGCGACCGCTTTTTTATTCCTCCCCTTCAACGTGGTTTTCGCTTGAACTACCCAGAGCCTATCCCCAAACGGCCCCAAATCTGGCATTTTCTTGACAACTTCTACTCCTGCTCCTCTCGGAATCATCGATGAAACCTGTACTAGATTGTAATTACTTATCCCAGCTTCATGAAGGGCGGCATCATACGATGCTATTTCCGTTGGACCTTCTCCCGACCCACACGTGATTCTTATTGCCATCGTATCAATTTGCATATCTATCCATCACCAATAATCAATTCCATTTCTGTAAGATAGTCTTCGTAAACTGATATAGATTTTTCAATTGGTTCTTTTGATATCATGTTCACTCCTGTTTCTTTCAGCAACTCTAAGGGGTACTCACTTGACCCCGATTTGAGAAATGAAATATATCTATCCTGTTGGCAACTATCCCCCTTTATCAGACTCTGCGCCAGTGACACTGCAGCAGAGATGCCTGTAGCATACTGATACACATAATAGTTATAATAAAAGTGCGGAATTCGCATCCATTCCCTCTGTATGTATTTATCCATGCCAATTGGCTCGTAAAATTCACTTTTTATTTTTCTATATATCTCATCAAATGTATCTGGAATCAATGCCCCTCCTGATTCTACAACATTATGAATTTGATGTTCAAAATCAGCAAACATAGTTTGCCTAAACAATGTACTTCTGAATCTCTCTATAGCTTCATCAAGAACGTGAATCTTGAATGATTCATCTTCTACTGTTTCTAAAAGGTAATTTGTCAGAAGAGTCTCATTAACAAGAGATGCAACCTCTGCTACAAATATGTCATAACCTGAATACACATACGGCTGAGACGCGTTGGTCAATCTAGAGTGCATTGAATGCCCTAGCTCATGAGCCAGAGTAAACATAGACTGAATATCATTCTGATAATTCATAAGTATGAATGGTTTTGTGTCATAAGTCCCTCCACTATATGCTCCAGAGTACTTCCCACGATTTTCATACACGTCAATCCACCCCGAATTAACACCATCTTTGAGCCCATTTTCATATTCTTCCCCAAGAGGCGACACCGATTCAACCACGTATTCTAATGCCTGATCGTATTCTACTGTTGGACTTTTTCCATGAGATATTGGAACATATAGGTCCCACATTTTCATCTGATTCAATTCTTGACTCTTCTTTTTTAATTCAACATGTCGATGCAAAACATGGAGATTCTCTTTAACTGTATTCACCAATCCATCATACACCTCTGTCGGGATATTCGACCCGTCCATCGCAGCATCCCTTGCATTTTCATAATTATGTGCCCGGGCTATTTTGACATCTACAATAATATTATTCTTCAACATGGACCCTATGGTATTTCTGAATCTCCCCATTTCTCCATAAAATTTCTGATAAACTTTCTTTCTAAGCCCCCTCTCACCTTCTCTCATAAATTTAGTGAAGTTTACGTGGGTGATCTCAATTAACTCTTGATCCTCCCCTCTAACTTTTGGAAACGATATATCTGCATTCATTAATAATCCATAAACCTCACTTGGGGCCGAAAATATTTCTCCCATATCTGCCAATAGTCCCTCAACCTCTGCCGAACGAACATGATCTTTCACCCGGATTATTTCGTTTAAATAATGGTGATAAATATCAAGTCCCGCATTTGATTTCAATAACAATTCTAATTTTTCGTAATCTAGTTCTTGAATTTCTGGCTCAATGAAACTAGTCACTCCCCCTAGTTTTGCCGCCACCGATCTAGCTTCAATCAACATAGATTGATATTTTTGGTTTCTTCTGTCTTCATCGGAGTGCAATTTTGCATATGAAATCACCATTCCCATCTCTCGCATCACTGACTCCGATAGATCCAATAACTCTAGTAAAGTATCTCCACTTTCACAAACCCTTCCTTCATATAGTTCAAATCCATCCAATCTTTTCTTGACAATCTCAAGTGAATTTCTCCATTCACCATTTTCAGAATATATACTTTCCAAATCCCATTTATATTTTTGAGCAATTTCTGACCTTTCTGGGACCTTTTCCATGATAGGCTTTAGTAGCGACCGACTGTAATTCTTACCTTCTCTTCGTTACCGATTTACAAATTCGCTGTAGTAAGCTTTATCCGCTCTAACTAACACCGCTAATTCGTATGTTTGAGTTCAACGTCGAATCTTTTCCTTTTAAGAAATATTCGAATAAACAACTCGCTTCTATACCTCTGACTCTTTTATTGGTCTCAATTCTAGTATTGGGCGGGTGGTATCTCGCTACAGGATTACCTGTTAACCCCGGAATAGAATTCACTGGCGGAACTGAAATTACATTAATTTCTGATGGCGGAACTGATCCCATTTATTCAACATTTGATTGGCCTATCGATTCTATCCGGCCTATTGCAACCCAAACTAATGCATATATAGTCACATTCCAATCCTCCACCGTTCAACCCGAACAGTTAGAACTTGCTTCAAACAATGCTGGCTTCGAGGTTTTAGCAGTCCAAAGTACTTCCCCGAGTTTTGGAGCAGAATCTCAAACATTAGCACTACTTGGCATCATGATGGCGTTTATTGGAATGGCTATTGTTGTTTTCTTTTTATTCAGAAAATTAATTCCTTCAGTAGCAGTAGTCCTCTCTGCTTTAGGAGACATTCTAATTCCTCTTGCTATTATGAATTTGCTGGGCATTCAACTATCTTTGGGTACTGTGGCAGCCTTATTAATGTTAATAGGATATAGTGTCGATTCTGATATATTACTTACAAATCATATATTAAAGCGTAAAGGGAACTTCTACGAATCTACTTACAATGCTATGAGAACTGGACTTACTATGACTTTCACATCACTTTCTGCAATCACCGTTATGACCATATCCTCATTTTTATTCGGTGTCGATCTTCTAACCTCGATTGGTGTGGTACTTATTTTCGGCTTACTTGTGGATTTGCTCAACACCTATCTCTTAAACTTTAGTCTCCTACGTTGGTACATCGAGGGTCAGCAATGAATATTCGTTCCAATTGGCGTATCTTGGCCCTTTCAATTCTTCTAATCCTCAGTGTGATTGTCATCTCTCCTATCGGATCAACTTCCACCTCTACTTCCGATAGCTTGGATCTAAACCTCAGTTATGGACTAGATCTTTCCGGTGGCACCCGTGTACGGGCCCCGCTTGTTGGTTGGACTGTAGAAGAAGTGTCTTTCATCGGATATCAGGAATCAAATGTAGAAGAAACCATGTTAAGCCAATTTCCCTCTTTATCTCGCAGCGACGTCGATGCCAAAATAGGACCAGACGGGATTGGGACTTTTGAAATATTTGCAGATATCCCGGTAGAAGATTTCAGATTGGCCCTTTCTCGTGCCAACCTATCTCATGGTGAAATCCGCCCAGGGGTCACTGCACAAACTCGAAAAACTACTCTTGAAGTGCTTAACAAAAAATTTGATGAATCTGGACTTACCGGTGCAACCGTACAACAATCAACAACACCATCTGGTCAATATTTTATCATAATTGAGGTTCCCAATTATAATAGCAATGAAGTCCGAAAATTAGTCGAAAAACGTGGATCAGTGGAGGTAATGATCCAATTCCCAACCGAAACTAACGAATGGGGAACTGTAGTCGTACTTACACAAGATGACATAGCAACCGTTGGAACCGTTCAGGACCCAACTATTTCTATTGGGTCTCCCCATGTACCTGTCACTTTGACAGAAGAAGGAGCTTCGAATTTTCAGATGTACATGCAGCAATACGGATTTTCTTCTCAAAGCAATTCTAATACTTGTACAAATTCAATCCCCCGAGAACTGCGATATTGCATTCATACCGTCTTAGATGGGGATATCGTTTACTCCGCATCTATCTCCCCCGGTCTTTCTACTTCATTGGCGAAAGGGGAGTTCATCAACAGTAAGAATTTTGTTATGACCTCTACAAACAGAACGAATGCAGATTCTCTTCGTCTTAATCTCCGAGCTGGAGCGTTACCTGCACCACTCGATTTAGATTCTGGAACAATCAATTTTGTTTCTCCCAGTTTGGCAGAGAATTTCAAAATCTACTCATTTCTTATAGGCCTAATCGCCATCTTGGCAGTCGCCGCAGTAGTGTTCTTCCGTTATGGTGAAATAAAAGTAGCCTTCCCCATGGTTATCACTGCATTATCTGAAGTTATCATCCTATTGGGTTTCTCTTCTGGTATTGGCCTAGCGTTGGACCTCTCCCACATTGCAGGATTTATAGCAGTTATTGGAACAGGTGTGGATGATTTAATCATCATCGCAGATGAAGTCATGGCCGAAGGCTCTGTTTCCTCAGCAAGAATATTCCGTAATCGCTTCAGGGCAGCATTTTGGATCATTGGAGCAGCAGCAGTGACGACCATAGTTGCACTGAGCCCCTTAGCTGTACTTTCACTCGGCGACCTCCGTGGTTTTGCGATAGTAACAATTTTAGGCGTTCTCATAGGGGTACTCATAACACGTCCCGCCTATGGTGACATTCTAAAATTCTTACTTAAATTAAAATAAATTATATTTTAATCCCACTCTTCAATCGATTTTTGAGCGTTTCTTCCCATTATATCTTTACTTGTTTTCCAGGATTTACGCGCGCAATTGGGCAATGTCCCATTCTCTAAAATATATCTCTCCAAAAAATCTATAGTTCTACTATCTGAAGGATAACCACTGCCAATATCCTCATATGTCCTGGCCAAATCCGAAACATGCGAATCCCTCGCTACTTTTGCGAGTATGCTCGCTGCACTAACAATTGGATACTTTTGATCCGCTCTGTGCTCTGAAATAATCTGAACTTCCACATTCAATCCATCTAGAACCCTCCTAGCAAAACGCTCCGGATTGACATCGGCAGCATCCACATATATGTAATCTCCATTTTCAGCTATTTCTGATATCGCCCTCGCATGAGCTTCTGCAGTTAATATGTTCATATTCGAATCCGGTCTATCAATTTCTTCGATGGTTACTTCTTGTGCACTCATCGAGAAAGATTCCACTTCGACGAGTTTGTCTGCAATTTCTTCCCTACGTCTTGCCGTGATTTTTTTTGAATCCACCACGTCATCCGGCAAGTCCTCTTCTGACTGTACCCTAGCTGCCACAACAAACATCGATCCTATCACTGGTCCCTTTCCCGCTTCATCCACGCCAATTATGGCCATTATTTCTCCATATCCTTACTTTCTTTTTGCCTAAGCATATACTCTGGAACACGGAAACTACCACCCTCCGCAACTACTGAAATCACATCTAATGTTTCTACCACGGCTTCTACTCCTACTAACTCCGCCAAGTTAGGCTTTGTTCTACCATTGTCTCCGCTAACTAGTTCTTTTATGTAAAGTCCCTTTTCCCCGTGGATTTCTAAATTCGCTCCCGTAGGACTTATCAGCTCTCCCTTCGCAGAATACACTTTTCTCACTCTAGTTTTATCTGCCCTCCTATGGATAACTCTCGTAGGGGTCTCTTGTTCAATTTCAACCCCTTCTAACACCTCGAGCGCTTTTTTTAATAATTTTTTTTCTACAACATCTTCAAATTTAACTCCAACTTCGTATGTTTTTGACGCAGGCAACTCTTTTATATGTGCCACCATTTTTCTACTCACGATACCTTCTAGTTCCACTTCTACTTTCCCAGTTGCAGCTTCGTTCATACTTTCTTCTAATATTTGAAGATCTACAGACCTTTTTTTAGGGGTTTTAATTTCTACTACAAATGGTCTCCCTGTACCCACCATTTTCGCATCAATATCTTCTCTCCCTGCACCATGGAATGTAGAACTCTCCCCTTCTGTAGCCCCAATTGCCACCGAATCTATCAACTCTTGCACACTCTCTTCGTATTGCTTTCCAGAACCACCGCACCGCTCACATACACCCTCTGAATTTGTTCCTTTCCCCTTGCATTCGCCACATGGCCATTTAGTTTGCGGAATCCCTCTGATCAATTTCTTATACCTCCCATATATGCATATTGGACTCACCTGAATCTCGACAGATCTAGTCGAAACATCCAACAGTATCACTATATCTGGACTATCCTCTTGAAAAGATTTCCCCGTCCTATCTCCTATAATTTTCCCAACCTCTCGATTCATTTCTGTTTTGAGAAACTCACCTGAATCTACTGATATTCCCACGAGCTCCCTTAATAATTTAGCATTCTCGTCAAGTAACGGAGACATCTTAGTGCCAATTTTATACGTTTCAAATTCAATTTCTCTAACTTCTGCCACGGCCAAATCCGCCCATTCTCTAAATCGATAACTTTCCCCCAAACACACCCAACAATCCACTTCCCTTTCCACAATTTTCTCATTTTCCATGGCCAATACGGTTTTCCAAGCCCTCCCTCTCTCTCTATTAGTCAAACCATGTCCTCTATTTGCAAATATCTGACCTAAGCAAGAATCACAAATCTCTCCCTGACCCATTATCTCTTCCACTTGTTCAAACAGATCCATCTCTATGTACTACTATTATTGATAAAACTTAAGTAATTCTGCATTCGTCCCAACTATTTTTGCCTAACAATGGTCACTATATACCGATGGAGATTTACCCCTTGTAATAAAAATGGGTCTATGCGGCAATTCATAGTGATAAGTCACACCGCAACAATAACACCTGATTTTTCTCTCAATGACCTCCCCGGAAGTGGAGGGAGAATGGATATACTTTGTAGGTGTGTCGGGGCATCTCTTCTGACTTCACATGCACTACGGAACAATGTCCGAGTTTATCTTTTATTACAAAACAAAATTTCTATTCGAATTGAAAGCTCCGAAACACGTTATTTACATCCCGATGAGAGGTGTATTGCAGCTTTGATAAAAAAAGCGTTAGAAAAAATACCAGAAATCGTTGGCCAAATTGAACTAGAGAGTACCCCTGGAATCTACATTTCGAAACGGGACCTTAAGTCATTGTTAAATTCTGTTGATCCAAGTGGAACTTTCATCCACCTAGATGAGCGTGGTCTTTCCTCTCAAACATTCGTGTTCCCTCCCGAACCCATATTCATTCTTTCAGATCATCAAAATTTCTCCCCTTCTGAACTTGACATATTGAATGCATACATTCAAACAACCATTAATCTCGGACCCGTCTCTTTACACGCCGATCAATCGATCATCATTGCACACAACTTACTAGATGTTCAAAACATCTAATTCCATCTAATTTTCACACTCGTAACTATAATGCCTACAGACAACTTCTCTCTACCATGAATAGTTCATCTCCCGATTATCCGGCGCTTTCCCGCGAGATATTGGGTTTTTCTAGATGGTGGCAAATTATAGCCGCAGCATTAATGATGGGTTTAGTCAGTCCCTATCAGTACGTATGGTCTTCTATCGAAGGCCCCATGGCAGATAGTCTAGGCGTTCCGTTAAGTGTTTTAGGCGTGGTATTCACACTCTTTGTTATATTCCAAGCAGGATCTCAATTCCCCGTCGGTTGGTGGAGGGATAGGTATGGTCCTCAGAAATTAACTCTTCTCGCAGGAATTCTAGCTGGTGGGGGTTACATTGGAATTTCTCAGGCAACCGAAGTGTGGCAAATATACGTTCTATATTCTATAGGGGCAATTGGTGTGGGTATCATCTACACCGTGGCTGTTAACACGGCTCTAAAATGGTTCCCAGACCGAAGAGGGCTTACAACAGGAATAGGAACAATGGCTTTTGCCGGTGGGAGTGCTCTTTTTATACCCTACGTTAGAGTAAATGCAACTGCAGCTGGCTATCCCGATGTCCTCCAAAACATGGGTCTATTGATACTAATCGGAGTTATTGTGGGGGCAATTATCCTTCGAGACCCCCCTGAAAACTGGCTTAAAACCAATATCACCAAATCGGTTTCTGAGAAAAAATCCACTCAATCACCATCCCAATCCAACGAATTCACGTCAGGTCAAATGATCAAAACTTGGCAGTTTTGGTTAATGTATTTAATGTTTGTCGCAGTAAGTGGTGCCGGTCTAACCTTGACAGCAAAAGTAGTTCTACTAGCTGAAAATCTAGGCTTGACCTTTGCGGCGGTGACTGCATCTGCAACTATACTCCCCATCGCAGGTGGGGTTGGACGGTTGGTTGTGGGATATATCTCAGATGACCGTATTCCTGGAATTTCACTTGGATTTAGCCGTGAACGTGCGATGGCAATTTCATTCGCCCTTTGTGGTTTAGGCCTTCTTGGGACTCTCTTCTTCGGTTATATGGGTCTCAGTATAGGTTTCATCTTCTCTGTATTCATAGCAACGTTTTTCTGGAGCCCTCAATACACCTTATTCCCTAGTGTTGTCGCAGATTATTATGGTTCAAAAAATTCATCTGCAAACTATGCTCTTCTCTACTCTGGAAAAGTATGGGGAGGTATATTCGGTGGGGCTGTTGCTGGATGGCTTGTCGTATCTGCTGGCTGGACTGCGACCTTCCTAATCGGTGCAGGATTGGCTTTATGTGCTGGTGGATCAGCATTGCTACTCCGACCCCCTGCCGCTTCCCCTAATTAACACATCTAATGGATTCATTTCTATCACTTTTCGGACCCAATCCTTCCCCTTTAATCTGGCTTTATGAGCTCGCAGCAAAACTTTCTTCTTTTGATGTAGCTGAAATGGAATCCAATGAAAACAACCTTTATGAATCTTTGCATAATGCTGTAGATCTGTTCGATCTACCTGCACTTTGTGTTTCTTTCGATACAACACTAGAAACTACGGCGATGGGCTATCTGCATCCTCACGAGGATGGACATATTCACACCATGGAAGATGCCCTCAATATGGATGTGGATTCCATCTTAACCGGTGGAAGAATTCCCCAAGTTTTGTCTGTAACATCCCGCCTAAAAGAATCTCTCGACTGCGCTATTATAGGTGGGATATCCAGTCCAGAAATTATATCAAATTCTCTCCTATCTCCTTCTAGTAAAAATGATGATTCAATCAGGGAAGAAGTTCTTTTTTCTGTTGAGGAGGCTCTTTCTCAACTTGCTAACTCTTATCTAGAATCTGGGGCAGATGGAATTGCACTCCTCGATCCCAACGGATTGTCCCTATCCGACCCTCTTTATGTACAAACACTCTCTCCTCTGCCCAACATCATAGCCCATTACGAAGCTTTCGGAGCATTAATCACTCGAGAAACTTCTCCTACTCAAATTAAAGGTGCAGCAGATTTGGGGTTCGATTTGGTAACTGGATCGACACCTTCTCCAGAAAAATCTATAGAATCTGCACAAGATTCTGGTATTCATTTCGCCCTTGGAATTCCCTCTTCTACCTTTTCCCCCGAAATTGATTCAGTCAACACATTCCTTGATTCTATCCCTTGCAATACACTCCTATCTAGTGAATGGACCATTCCTATTCAAACCCCGCCCGAGACTATCCACAACTTAATGGGATCTCTTTAATCCCACTTCTTCACCTTGGATTTATGAAACCACGATATCTGATCGTTTGGATCCTATGATCCCGTTTCCTATGACATCCACCCGAAAAAAAGTACCCTCCACAATTGGTATTGTAGTGTCTATTGACTCAATGATCGCTGGTCCTTCTACAATTGCTCCCTTCTGCAATTTTTCAAATATAAACACTGGAGTAGATATTTTCTCATCTCCCCATATCACTTCTCGTTCTCCTATTTTGGCAATTTCTGGATTTTCTTCTCCACATTTTCCCCTCGTAAAAACAGATACTGGAGCCTCGCCTCTAGCATGAAGCCTTAATGTAACAAGCTCATCTTTCTTTCTCTTTTTTTCTATAGGCACAAATCCATCTACTCTCTCACTCGGATCATAACTTATGGCATCTACATCGAATTTGATCTCATCTGAAGAAAATCCCTCAGATTTCATATCTTTCTCTGCATCCATTTTCATCTGATTAATTAATTCTTCTACATTGGATTTTTGCAACAGTGGTCTCGTGTATGTATGGAGAATGCCCATCATTGATTCCCCAAACGCAGAAAAAATAGCCGAATGCGGTGTAATTATTATCCTTTTTATGCCCTTTTCTTTAACTAACCCTGTCATGTGCATGGGCCCAGCACCCCCATAAGCCACAACAGTGTCAATCCCTGAACCTACTTTTACGATCGAGTCCTTTACTTTTTGTTCAACACCTTCTATTATTTCATTTGCTGCTTCTTCGATTTTATTTTTCCTCTCCCCAACCACGTGCTCTTCCATAGCTTTCCGGGCTTTATCCACTGATAATTCCAATCTTCCCCCTAGGAAAAAATCTGAACTTATTCTGCCTAAAACTACATCAGCATCAGTCACTGTTGCCATTTTTCCACCCTTCCCAAAACAAGCTGGACCGGGATTTGCACCCACGGATTCCGGACCTATTTGGAGTTCTCCCTGTACCACCTTTGCTATTGAACCTCCCCCCGCCCCTATTGTTTGAACTGCTATTGCGGGAATATGTGTTGGTAATCCTTCTATTTCATGACTTAATTCTAATGGAAGTTCTCCTTTTCTTACAACACTCAGATCCAAACTAGTACCTCCCATATCTGCTCCAATAATGTCTACCTGATATTCATCCGAGAGAGCTTTAACCCCAAAAACTCCCGCAACTGGTCCTGAATTCAGAGTATCTATCGCTCTCGTCTTAGCTACTGCCGCAACCCCCCCACTAGAGTGGCCAATAAATAGAGGTTTATTATATATGTGAGACCTTATTTTGTCTTCTGCTCTGTATAATGAAACTTTCATCGGACGATGAATATATGCGTTTCCCACGACTGTATTCAATCTACGGTAATCATCAGGACGAGATGAAACTTCAAACGAAGCTAATGTAGGAACTGATCCTAAATAGTGGCGAGGGTATTCTTCTTGAATTAATCTTTTAACCTCTCTTTCATTGGCATCGTTCCAATAACTATTCTTCAATGAAATCACTATCATTCGAGCCCCGGATTCTTGCAATTTTTTTACGGCTTTTAGCGTTTGTTCTACTTTTGGTTTTATGATTACCTTTCCTTCTATGTCAATTTCTTCCTCTACACCTTCTATCAATTCTGGATTGACAAAATAATCGCTGACTTTGAATTCACCTTCTACAGAATAAAGCTCTCCCTCTTGCCCAGAAGTGACTAGTAACCCAATTTGCATCCCCTTTTTTTCTATAATGGCATTAGTCCCCATTGTAGTAGAGAATCTAACCATACTAGCCTTCGATAAAAATTCAGATAGGCCCATTTCCATTTTTTCAGCCCCACTTTCAATACATTCCATAAAACCAACCGTCAAATCGTGCCCTGTAGTTGGGACTTTCGCAGAGACTAATCTATTCCCCCACGCGAAAAATCCATCTGTAAAAGTTCCCCCCACATCAATATTCACCGTAATCAAATCTTTCTTCATTTATACCTTTTATCTCACTTGTTCCTTTTTTGCCCACCACCTTATTATATTTTTTGGCTTTAATTCCCCCACCATGTCAACTTCTCATTTGTCACTTTTTTTACGAACTACTTTTGCTTCATACACCCTTATGGCACTCCAATGACTCAGGGCCTTTTTGATCTCCGTGATTGTGATGCAAACGGTAGAATTGGACATTTTACAGTTCCTAGATCTAATGTCGTAGTTGAAACCCCTGCACTTCTCCCCGTGATAAATCCAAAATTACAAACCATTTCCCCATCAACTCTAGCCTCGAAATTCGGTGCCCAAATCCTCATAACTAACTCTTACATCATCCACCAAGATGATCACCTCCACGCCGAATCCCTTGAGAAAGGGCTCCATGAATTCTTAGATTTCCCCGGTGCAATTATGACTGATTCAGGGTCTTTCCAGCTAGCAGAATACGGAAATGTAGATGTCACCACTTCTGAAATTATTCATTTCCAGAATGCTATAGGTTCTGATATCGCAACTCCTCTTGATATACCCACTCCCCCCGATGCCCCTCTTGAAACCGCCCAGCTAGATTTAGAAACCACATTCGAACGATTGGAACTATCCAAATCATTAGTCGATGGTGATATGCTCATATCCGCCCCCATCCAAGGTTCTACCCATCTTGATTTACGAGAACAAGCGGCTAAGCATGCCTATGCTCTCGGATTCGACGTTTTCCCCATCGGGGCCGCCGTTCCCCTACTTACACAATATAGGTTTAAAGATGTCGTTGATATCATCATGGCTACTAAACGTGGTCTTGGATTCGACGCTATTGTTCATCTTTTTGGCGCTGGCCATCCAATGATGTTTGCTCTAGCAGTCGCTGCAGGTTGCGATTTATTCGACTCTGCTGCTTATGCCCTGTACGCTAGACGGGGGTCATATCTCACCACTCAAGGAACAAAACAACTTGTAGATTTAGATCATTTTCCTTGCTATTGCCCCGTATGTTCTGCCTATACACCATCCGAACTCCAAAATTTATCTAAATTAGAGTGTGAATCTTTGTTGGCAGAGCACAACCTTTACGTTAGTTTTGGAGAATTAAAGAGAATCAAAGTTGCAATAAAAGAAGGAAATCTTCTCGAACTAGTCGAACTCAGATCTGCTTCCCACCCCGCCATGCTTGATGGATGTCGAGCACTATTTCAATATTCTGCACAACTCGAAAGACAGGATCCCTCTGTGAAAGGAACATTTTTCCACATTTCCGATTTGAGTCCCCTTCGGCCCGAAATAGTAAGACACCATAATCACCTATCCCGAATCAATATTGGAACAAATGTGCTATTAACAACAGATATTGTTCCTCCTTTCTCTACTTCCAATTATAGTGAAATTTTATACGTAAAACCACCTTTTGGTCCTTTCCCCTATAGTCTATCCCACACATATCCTCTCACTGCAGAAATTCCATTTACTACTGACTCAATTTCACTCAAACAAGCCGCAGTTGGAATCTCAACTCTAGTTTCTCTCCACCCCGAAACAGCCTTCACATTCGCACATAACAATTGGCCCCAAACAATTTTAGAAACTCTATCCGATGATGTAAAATTTATCAACCTATCCTCCTAATATGGCACAACTAGAATTCTTACAATGACCAAATATTTTGAAGTTACACACCGGGATGGATCTGCCCGCCTGGGAAAATTACGATTTCCAACACCTCTCCCCACTCCTGCCATTTGCGATGACTTTCTCCACAATTCTGGAAGCTTATGGGCAACTGAAAAAGAAATACCATCTTCCCCTTCTATTGATAAACTTCTTATTTTGCCTCACCGAGGATTCCCCTCTGGAACCGAACCCGTCCTCGAAGATGCTTTTTTTGTTGAACCCCCTGATATAGATTCTCCCACCGCAGCCGTCATCTCGCCAAAAACAGCCTCCGATCTACACACAGATGCTTATATCTTATCCACCACATCTCATCCCCTTGGTCCCCCTAATAAATTTTGCAACGATATCATCCAAACAAAGATATCAATACCCCCTGATTCTGCACTCTACTTACCTGGTATTGCTACTCCTCAGAATCTATCATTTTTTGTTTACTTAGGCATAGACCTTTTCGACACGACACGCGCAGTGTTATCTGGACTACAAGGAACGTATCTATTGCCTACGGGCGACTATTCCTTAGAAAATTTAGACGAACTACCTTGCCACTGTCCCTCCTGCTCTGTCTCTATAGATAAATTCACAAATGAGGATTGTGCCACTCATAATATCAACACTCTGAAAAATGAGCTTTCTCTCATTACACAATATGTTCGATCAAACCGCATACGAGATTATCTTGAAGGCCAGGTTCGCCATGACACGTGGCTAACTGCAGCTTTTCGTTATCTGGATTCGAACTCACATTACTTGGAACAAAGAACCCCTGTCGCACGCACGGAAGGATTCATCGCCACCACCGAAGACTCACTAAACCGCATTGAAATAACCCGCTTCCAAGAGCGCATTCTCACACGGTATAAAAATCGCTTCACACATCCTTTAGTACTCGTACCATGTTCTGCAAAAAAGCCCTATTCAAAGTCAAAGAGCCATCGATTTTTCCATCAATCAATCCGCTTCCGTGGTCATAAAGTGTCTATCTCATCACCCCTTGGAATCATACCTCAAGAATTAGAGTTAACATATCCTGCACAACATTATGACACGGTTGTAACGGGAAATTGGAGTTCCGATGAGATTAATAGAATCTCGAAATTATTATCGCAATATATTGAGTCAAATTCTTATCCAAATATAATCGCACACGTCCCCTCTGGGGGATACCGAGATATCGTCGAACTGGCCACTAAAAATTCTCGTATTCCGATTGAGTACACTGTAGTAGATCATCCACTTTCTCCAGAATCTCTGCAAAATTTAGATAATGCATTGTCTCTCGTATCTCATTATTCCCGCCGTGAGCGTATGCTCTATCAGGCCCAAGCAATCGCAGACTACCAATTTGGAAATGGCGTGGGAGATTTATTATTCACCGACTGCACACTCAAAGGAAAATATTTTGCCCGAAGGATATTTGACACCGATCAAATTGCTACTTTGTTACCTGAATATGGACTTTTTTCTCTAACCTTGCATGGTGCCAATAAATTAAAAAATTCAAAATTTAATATCCCAACTGTTACCATCGACAATTTTGTCCCCCAAGGAAGTGTACTCGCCCCCGGAGTGGTTAGTGCCCCTGAAACCATTAGATCTGGCGATGAGGTCCTTGTCCAAGGTCCTTTGGCTTTCGCAGTTGGAAGGGCGATTATGAGCGGTCCTGAGATGCAACAAAGTTCTCGAGGAGTTGCTATCGATATCCGTCACGTACAAAAACTCTAAACAACAACTGCAACCTCTCCATCTTCCCGAACGACCACATTATAGACTGGTATTTTTCTCTTTAATACCGGACTCTCTCCCGTTTCGAGATCAAATCGTAACCCATGCCAGGGACATTTAATCATCTTTAATTCCAAATCTATTTCACCAAGAAATGTTCCTCCACATTTTTCACTATTGTATCTGTTTGTTCCTGACTCGTGCAATGGGGCATGTTTGTGTGGACAACTATCATGAATTGCATACAATTTACCATCTATGTTAAAAACCGCTATCTTCAAACCCCCCAATTTTACCCCCGTCCCTCTGCCCTCTGGGAAATCCTCAATCCTGCCAATAATTTTCTCTCGCATATTATATTCTGAATACTTCCTTTGAATTACCATGGCAAATTCTCGCCCGAGTCTCTTTGTCTATACCTCTGTTATTAAACAACCAATTTGGAGGATCGAATGTATTGTGAGGCCAATCACTTGAATATAAGAATGTTTCCGAAGCCCTACACATTTCGAACATGGATTTAACATGATCAGGGTTTTTTGGAAGGGCTATTGGTTGTGTTGTATAGTACATATTCTTAAAGAAATACTCACTTGGCATATGCTTCAAATAATCATTTTCATCTTCGAACATTCTGTGTGAAAGCATCACATCTTCTGGTAATGCATAATAGCATTCATCAGCTCTTAGAGATGCAAAAGGAACCCAGTTAGTACCTGCTTCTTGTATCACTACTTTCAGATCCTCGTGCCGATCAAATGTCCCTGTAAATATAAGATTCAGTACATTTGCCATGGCATTGTACGTCCAAGACAAAGTCAAAGCTTCGACGACCGATTTCATCGAGTTTCCTAGTAAATCAAACCTAGACGTAAACCCACTACCGTGTAAAACTAATGGTAATTTTTCCTTTACCAATTCTCTGTGCATTTCCTCATATTCCATCGCACCAAATAAAGTCTGAGGGCTATACCACCCTTGAACTCCTACGATCCCCTTCTCTCCCTTCATTCTTTCTATTTCTTCTACACATGCTGCCGGGTCCCACTGGGGGACTATCGCCAATCCATAAATGCCATTTTTCACATCGATAACTTTGTCTACTATGTAGTCGTTATATGCTCTTACTATCGCATTTTTTACAATTGGATACCGTGCTGTTGGTAGGTTAATCATCCCCGGTCCGACTATCACTGCGTCAATTGCATATTGCTTCTTCAATCCATCTATATCTTCTGCAACCAACGCTGTCCCTTGCGTATTAAGCGAATCAGCAATATGATGGGCATATGGGAAAACCCACCCACCCGTCACCCCTTTAGGAATCCCTCCAACTTCTATTTTTTTCTTTAATCGGGGATCTTCAATGTACTCTAAATATTCTTTTGGGTCAAATAAGTTGAGATGGAAATCAGCATCAATTATATATTCTTCCCAAGCTTCGTCTGGGACATTTATCCTTTTATTTTTTTCTGGTTTTCCTTTACTCATGATACTCCCTAGTCTCCCTATGAATAGTATTTTCCGGTAAACCCAACCCCCCCACGTTTGATATTTCTATTTCCGCACTTGTTTTACACCCCCATAGTCTCATTCTTATCATGAGTGAACCCTCTTCCAGCGTCTATGAACTTGGAAAAGGAATGGACGCACACAATCTCACGATGAGAGAAATACGGTCCCGCAATCAGAAAACCCACGACCCAAAATTTCCCACTCGAGTTTGGATTGATGAGGATAATACTCCTTCTGGTATTTATAATTCTCTCACCATCATCCTTAATACCGGTGGATGTAGGTGGGCTCGAGCCGGCGGATGCACTATGTGTGGGTATGTTGCAGAATCTGTCAAGGGTGGATCTGTTTCCCACGAGAACTTACTCACCCAAGTAACAGTCGCATTAGATTATGAGAAACAACAAAATATATCCTGTGGACAAGTAAAAATTTATACTTCTGGATCTTTTTTCGACGAACGTGAAGTTCCTTCTGTGACTAGAAAATCAATAGCAGAAATATTCTCCAATCGTGATAGAATTGTTATTGAGAGCCTTCCTGATTTTGTCACTGAATCAAAAATTTCAGATTTTACAAATATGAATCTATCCGTAGACATCGCAATTGGTCTCGAGACAACCTCTGATCGTATCCGGAAAGATTGCATTAACAAATATTTCACCTTCGAAGATTTCACCATTGCAAGTGATGTAGCGAACCAAGCAGGAGCCGGAATAAAAGCATATTTACTATTGAAACCTCCCTTTTTATCCGAATCTGAATCCATAACCGACATGATCGATTCTATCAACCAAGTAAGTCCTTATGCACACACTGTTTCAATGAATCCCTCGAATGTCCAACGACACACTCTTGTCGAGCGGCTTTACTTTTCACACGGATATCGGCCACCCTGGCTATGGTCTATTTCTCACGTCCTACGCGAAACGGTGAAAACCAATGTAATTGTTGTTTCCGATCCAGTCGGATCTGGATCCAACCGCGGTCCTCACAACTGTGGGTCTTGCGACGAAAAAGTATTTCATTCTATCAAAGATTTCAATCTTCGACAAGATCCTTCTGTATTGTCTGAACCTTCTTGCAATTGCCAAGATACATGGAATTTCATACTAGAACATGAAACCGGGTACAACCTACCTCTTCTTCATTAATCTTTTATTCTTCGCAGTGCATGAAATCACACAGAATGGCCGCTACTTCTCGTGCACCTTTTACTTTTGATCACCTGCCTATCACTGATCAGTCCTTTGAAAATGCACTGGATAAAGCTAGAAGCGGCTCTCGGTTAAATGTAGATGATGCAGTAGAACTACTCACCACTGGGACTGATACTCTTGGAATAGATCCCCTTAGGAAAGAACAAGTTCTACAAGCCGCGGACCAACGAAGAGCAGAAGTAGCAGGAGAAGTTGTAACTTTTGTTGCAAATCTCAATAATAATATAACCACTGCTTGCAATACTGGCTGTTTATTCTGCAATTTTAAAGACTCCGCATATTTGTTCGAAAAACGTTATAATGGGCACCATAATGGATTCACTAAAACCCCTGAAACCTCTCGAAAAACAGTTGAAGATGCACTCAATCTGGGCATCTCTGAGGTCTGTTCAGTTTCTGGACTTCACCCCGCATTAGTTCTCAATTCTGAGCATAGGGAAATTTTAAATTCCTCCCCCGAATATCACAATTCTATTCATTATAAATCAGCTGAAAACTACCATGTAGACCCTGGAACTTATTGTGACCAAATTCGCGCCATGAAAGTGGATCAAATTCACGTACACTCTATAACTCCAGAAGAAGCTGATCATGCAAAACGTGGAACCGATTGGAGTTATCGAGATGTCTACCATGAACTCAAGAAATCGGGATTGAACTCTGTACCTGGAACTGCAGCAGAAATTTTGGTGGACGAAGTAAGGGAGATCATTTGTCCTGGTAAAATCTCTACCACCGAGTGGGTATGTGCCATGGAAGCTGCCGCAGCTGAAAATCTCCCCTTAACTGCAACTATCATGTATGGACATGTAGAAAACGAAATGCATCGGGCGATGCATCTCGAAGTCATACGAGATCTTCAAGATAGAACCCAAATGATCAATGAGTTTGTCCCACTTTCTTTTGTCTATCCTAATACCCCGTTGCATAAACGTGGAATTGTCTCTACCGGAGCAACTCCTTCCGAAGATGAATTACTGATGGCAGTTTCTAGACTATTTCTTGACAATATTGATAACATCCAATCATCTTGGGTAAAATTTGGAGATTCTCAAGGTCTTAAAATGCTATCTTGTGGGGCAAATGATTTCATGGGAACTCTCTTAACTGAAGAAATAACCACTCGTGCAGGAGGTAAGTTTGGCCAATTCCGAAGCTTCAATGAATATGTAGGGATGATCACCGCTGTTGGTAGAATCCCTGCAGAGAGAACTACTACTTATGACCAAATTGTAGAGTTAGATACAGATTGCCCACCATTTGGCCCTACTCTTGGTCCTAGAGCCGATGGAACTCCTATGCTTTCAAAAACAATTCCTTCAACAATTCTTTCTTAATACGTCCAATTTTTTAAATTTTGACACCATTGAGTATCCTTCGATACCTTTCTCCCGATCTATTTCTTGCCTCTATAGCCTGCCTAATTTCAGTCGAAACCCACCCATCTTTCTTTATAAATCGATTATATATTGGCAGTCTCTCTTCAAGAGAAACCCCCATCTCTGTGGCAATCGATCCCAACTCCTGCAGAGCAGGCCATGCATAATCTGGGTTTATGTGGTCTATTGTGACCGGAGAAATTCCTCCTAAATCATCAATCCCACAGTCTAAAAAATTTCTAATAGAAGCCAAATTAGGTGGAACTTGAATTGAGACTTCTTCAGGTAAACAATACCGAGCCATGCTCACCACCTTTCGCATAGACTCTAACGAAGGAGTTCCCCCCTTCCAACGCACATTTTCAACTACCGGTTGGATAATTACTTCCTGTATGTGGCCGTATCTTTCATTCATCTCCCGAATGGCAAGAAGACTTTTTACCCTGTCTTCTTCCGTTTCCCCAATTCCTACTAATATCCCTGTTGTAAATGGCACTTTGAGTTCTCCTGCAATCTTCAATGTATTGAGCCTCTGTCCTGGATTTTTTTTCCTCACACCTCCGTGAGCTTTAACCTCTGCTACAGTTTCCAACATGACGCCCATACTAGCATTCACTCTTGCAACTTTCTCCATCTGTTCCCGCGTCTGGTCTCCCGGATTAGAATGTGGAAGTATCCCCTCTTCTAGACACATTTCACACATTTCTTCAAGATACGTGTGTATTGATTTATGGCCCCATTCATTCAATTTTCTATAAATCTCAACATACCTTTCATCCGGATCGTCTCCAAAAGTAAATAGTGCCTCTGTACAACCTAGTTCAATCCCCTTTTTTACAATCTCCCTCACATCTTCCGGTGATAATAAAGATGCTTTCCCCGGGGGATCAAAATAAGTACAGTAGGTACATGTATACCTGCAAGCTGTTGTTAAAGGTATGAATACATTTTTTGCATAAGTCAACGTCGAATTAGTCTCCACATCATCCGGACCAACTGAAAGTAGTTCTCTAACTTCTTTTTGTTTAAATTCCATTTCGATCCCATATTTCTCTTCTCCTATTATCATCTCATTTCGCTCCTATATACTCCCACCCGATTCTGTCCCTTCACTTCTAAATGGAATCCCCTTTCTATCAGCCAATCTCGAGATTTCCCCTCTCCGTGAATTAATATTTCAATTAAATCTTCTTTAACATCGATATCAGTCGCGAGTCTAAACGAATCCACCTTGGTCACATTTGATCCAATCTCCTCAGCTATTTTCACATGATCAAGGTATGAGGTACCATGGTAATCCACTCTAAAATCTTCTCTCCGTGTCACAAAAGCGTTAGTTCCCCCTAAATTTCCTGGAACAATTGAAATTTCGCCTTCGGATTCTAATAATCTTCGTATAGAATCTGCCGTTGCAATGGCCAAATCGCTCATCACAATGGCTATGGGCATCTTCGAGTTTTCTAGCACTCCATTCACAGCAACTGACAACGGCCTATCATCTACTATAACTTTCCACCGACTCTCTATCCTATCTGTAGATAGTATCTCTGGGATTCCACCTGCCATTTCCACTGCCACTGCAACATCTTCTAACATCACTTCCGCAAACGAATGACGCTCTTCTACATTGAGGATTTCTGATAATCTAGTTTTTGGATCGCGCGGAGCAAATGGAATTACGACTCGCATTAAAGTCTACTTTTGTGCCGTGTAGACTGATACCATATTATCGCCCCTCCAATAAGTGCCACGACCATCACAACTCCAACAATATTCAATATCAATCCTTTTCTTTCTTGGCTATTTTCCAGTGCAATAGCATTTTCTTCCGCTTGTCTCGCTAAATCTTTCGCATTTTTAAAGTTCCCCACATCGTATGCTGAGATGGCATTTTCGATTGTTTGTTGAGCATCCATATCCTTTGACTCTTCGACGACCACATTTGCCTTGTCTATAGCCTCCCTTGCAAGTTTACTCTCTGGATTATACGGTGAAGCTTCTATAATTCCAATTACATTTTCTGTACCCCCTAGTCGAACTTGAGAGAGCTCCATAACCAAAATTTTCTGTGCTGGCTCATATTTCCAGTCTGATACTTCTGGAATAGTCCCCGAAACCTCTACTATTATTTTCACAACCGAATCATCTAAGCTAACACCGTGTTCAAAAACCTTTCCCGCATACACTTTCTTGGAACCTTGGATAGGGCGATCTGCTGCATTAATTTCTGTCACTGTCCACGTCACGCTCTCGAGTAAAGATTCCCCCTTCAATGTCCATACGTCTATGGGACCTGTATTTGTCGTATACAATTCTGTCACCACTGTCTGCACTATTATGTCACTTCCAATTTCTACCTGGTCAACCCCTCCTTGTTCTATGGATGTAGCGCCAACCATTCCCCCTATTAATATAATTCCAATTACTATTGGAATCCATCTAGAATAGTGGTTCCAGATCATCTGTGCCCTCCTCAATTAACTCCCGCAATCTCTCTTCACTTTGGGATCTAATATCGGCCATGTTCTCCTGGGCTTCAATTGCAACCCGCTGCAAATTCTTTATCCTAGGAATATTGACAACCCCTGAAAGCATAACCGCAGCACCAACCTTATTTTCATTTAATATCGGATAATCTCCACCTCTTACTTCCATACTCCCTGTCACTTCTTCTATCCACCTTCTGCCTTTCTCTATCCCTTTTCGATTGAGATAGTTTGGTGGCCCCGATACAACAACAAGCGCCCTCTCTGCACCCTGGATCTCACACGGAAGCGTCAATCTCCCCAATGTTGCTTTTCGAATCAAACTTGTGATTCTATTTGTATTATTCGCACTATCTTGGAATTGTTCGTTTTTCTTTCCTCCTGGAATTCGTGCCAATATCCCTCCACGTTTAGTTCGAACTGGAACTTCTTCTGCTGCATATCCTACCGTGGTCACACCTCCTCCTGCAAGCGTATTGATAATTTCTGAAGCGTCAACAACAGATTCTGCAATGTCATTATCTTCTTGGATTTCCCCTGCTCCAAACAAGACTCCAAATCTTCTCACTATCTCTTCATTTATCGCGTCATAACCTCCCTCAACAGACTCCCCTCCCATTCTCCACGCATCGTTGTCAAATGCAAGTAAATTATCAGTCTCTTGAACAAATGCTTGAAATGATTTTGCCGCATTCAGTGTATATATCCCACCTTCTTCCAACGATGGAATTATGCCCAAACCATAAATTGGCTCCTTCGTGTATATTTTCTTCAAGTGTCTGGCTAATATTGGCCCCCCACCCGAGCCAGTCCCCCCACCCAATGCTGCAACAATAAGGAATGCATCCACTTCATGAGTTGGTATCTGATCAATAATATTCTGCATAATGTCGAGTTCCTCTTCTGCAATTTCCGCGCCCAATGAGTTATCTGCGCCTACTCCGTGCCCCTTCACTCGATCTTGCCCAATTAATATCCTCTTATCACCCGAAACCTGAGTTAAACCCATCAAATCAGCTTTGGCAGTATTTATCGCAACAGCTTCTCTTACAATGTTGCTTTTAGTCTGCTTATCGTACAAAAGGAATTTATCAACTATCTTTCCTCCGGCCTGTCCAAATCCAATTAGAGCGAGTTTCATATCTAGGCTTAGTCTCCGTGACAACAAATCACTTTATATATCTGAATAAACCTTTTGGTAGCTCATTCTTCCACAATTTCACCATTCCCTTTGTACAAAAACGTGTTGCTGCGATATGATTCAAAATACAATTATGATCCTCCCAATCTCCTCACGGATGACAGACGTCTGACGCTTCCCTCTATCACTTTTTCATTCTTCTATAGTCTATTTTCCTGCCAAGTACGCTTGCATTGTCATTAGTTCCTTTTTTGACTTTCCTAATTTTTCCACATCATTCCCCTTCGTCACAGGATCAAGTTTGAGCGATTTGTATTGGTCATTACCGAATGGAAGTAAAATACTAGGGACTATCTCTGCAATTGCCATTAAATACTTTTGCATAACCATAGGTATTGGAACTACCACACACGGCCTGCCCTTCGATGAATGAATGGCTTTAGTAATCTCTGCCATACTCATAATTTCTGGTCCACCAATTTCAAAAATTTCCCCACTCTTAAAATCTGAATTCGTATAATTGACCATAATTTCAACCAAGTCTTTCACCCAAATAGGATCAAATCTCATCTTCCCCCCTCCTGGTAGTGGAGTAATGTATGGTGGTGCTATTTTCTTTATGAACGAAATGAATTCTCCCCCTTCTCCAAATACCACAGAAGGGCGGAAAATACACCACTCAAAACTAGATTTTTTAACTATCTTTTCCGCGTTTCCCTTTGCACGGAGATATGCCGTTTCTGCATTTGAATTGGCCCCCACCGCACTCATGTGAATCATTCTTTTCACTCCACATTTCTCCGCTGCTCGGACTATATTTTCTGTTCCCCTTCTATGAATCTCATCATGTTTTCTGTTTCCCCCTATAGGTTGATAAAGCGGAGATAATGCTACGAGATTGTATACTATATCTACCCCTTTCAAACACTTTTCGACAAATTCATAATCTTCTATATCACCTTGACGATGCAAAATACCACGAGTAAAAGGAATTCTTGTGAACCCCCACCCTTGGGTAAACCCGTGGCCGCTTTTTCTTTTTCCCACAGAAATTACTTCTTGATTTTTCCCAGCCAATTCATTACATAATACTTTCCCAATGAAACCCGTTCCGCCAAAAACTACAATTTTCATTATTTACTCACTTATACCTCCTATTCTGGTATAATTAATACCTTTCCAACTCGTTCTCCACTTTCCCAAAATTTAACCTTTTTCAGAATCAATCAAAACCATGCTAGTCACTCTTGAAGGAATTGATGGAAGTGGCAAAACCACTATAATTTCTGCTCTTCAAGAAGTCTATCCCGATGCCGTCTACACACTAGAACCGACCGATTCCTGGTACGGAGAAGCAGTACAGAAATCAATCAAAACAACTACTGCTGACCCTCTAGCAGAATTATTCTTATACATGGCAGATCATGCCTATCACCTTCAAACCACTATTATCCCCGCACTAACTGATGGAAAACTAGTCATATCTGATCGTTATATAGACTCTCGGTATGCTTACCAATCTGCTTCTTTAGATGGCATTCTCAAAGACCCTTTATCCTATATAGAACAAATCCATCAACCCTGGACCATACTTCCTAATCTCACCCTCTATTTTGACCTCTCCCCTGAATTAGGGGCAAAAAGAAGTGGATCTACCAATAAATTTGAACAAGTTTCTTTCCTAAAAAAGGTTCATGATAGCTATGAACAAGTTATCTCTAAACATCCCGACCGGTTTGTTCGAATCGACGCTACCCTTCCTCCTGCTGATATGGCCCAACTAGCAATCAAAAGTATCTCCAATTCACTATAAAGATAAGTTTAAAATCTAATATCTTCTCTCTTCATTTATGACCGCAATTCTCGATCATATCGGATTAAATGTATCCGACATAGAACTGTCTCTTAATTTCTACTGTACTCACTTTGGATTTTCGGAACGAAAACGATTCAAAGCCAGCGATTCACAAGATGGCCTTCTTGGTTTAAACGGTGTCAATGCTCAAATAGCCTTCCTCGAAAACGACGGCATTTCCCTTGAATTGAAAGAATATTCTAGTCCTCCAAACACTAATGTAAATCCTTCTTCATCTATACACGATGTCGGATTGGCACATTTGTGCTTTCAAATCGAGAACATAGATGATTGGTATTCTACACTTTCTGGCGATATTGAATTCATAAGTTCTCCACTTCCTGTAGATAGTGGGGCTAAAATTGCCAATCTACGCGACCCAGACGGGAATATAATTGAATTGGTCGAACGTCCTTAATATCATTAAATAGTTGTGCTCGTGGCACACGATTCTATGAGTACGATCGATCTAGATCTTGTTGGAACCAATCACTAGGAATTCCAATTCCAAGTCCTTCTTCTACACTACGACGATGAACTAGATCACAAATTGCCGCAAATTGGATGCCAGTAGATCGATTATTGCAATAAATAGATTCTCCCTCTCCATTTCTCCCCTTTGATGGATCTTGGATTATTTCACTTAGGGTATCATAATCTTTCATCTCGAACCCCCTTTTACCATGAAGATTTTTGTGTTTTTCAAGTAGATTTTTCTGCCCAACTACGTAATCTTCCGACGCAAGATATGCTTCCCGTGTTGTCCCTATGATCTTGTCAAACATGGACTCGGAATTGGAAGATACCTCATTACTTTTAGTATCAACTAAAAACATCCCCTCTGAAACACAATTCTCCGGAAATACCGGGGCACCAGCGTTTGTACACGTTGCTACAATATCTGCATTTTTCACTGCTTTTTCCGGTGAAGAAACTGGTGTAACATCTATCTCCAATAGAGCACTCATTTCGTTTGCAAACTCTTCCCTGTGACTAACTGTAGGTGAATATACCTTCACTTGATCCAACCCTCTAACGGCAGAAAACGATTCGAGATATACTTTTGCCATGCCACCCGAGCCAATTATTCCAACAGTATCTGCATCTTTTCTAGAGAGGTATTTACAAGCAACACCCGCTGTAGCACCAACTCTCGCATGTTGCAGCGCTTCATCATTTAATAACCCTAGTATTTCCCCACTCGTAGAATCAAAAAGTAAAACAAAACCCATTGATTTTCCCTCTTCTACATTATACTGTATCTCTCTCAGTTTACCGTCCTTATCTCTCCTCCAACTGTATACATCTGATACAAAACGAAAGGCAAGTCTTGGAGGATCTAAAATCGCGCCGATGAGCGAGTGCCACCAATAATAATCCAATTCACCCCTCCCTTCAACCGGTGAAAGAACGTCCGTTCTAGGTTGAAATGCTGCATCTCCTCTACCCAATTGAATAAATGCATTTTCCATCACTTCCACAGCATCCGCAATATTCAAAACTTTTTCAGCAGTTTCATTGTCTATAAGAAGCGCCATTCTACACGCTACTTACTAAACGTACCGAAAAAGAGCTTTGCTCTTTGTTTCCCACTGTGCAAATCATAATTGATATTTTCCCAAACTGCTTCAGAAACACCATGGCATTTTCGGATTTACGAGAGTGGATCGACGCTGTAGACGCATTAGGCGATCTAAAGAAGGTCTCTGGTGCAAATATTGACGAGGATATCGGTGCGATTAGTGATGTATATCAGAGCAACCCTGGATCTGAAGCAGTATTGTTCGATAACATCCCTGGATATCCTTCAGGTTACCGGGTACTTTCTTGTATACTTAGCTCCCCCTCTCGAATTGCATTGACATTTGGATTTGATCCAAAATACACTTTAAAAGAAACCACAAAAGGAATTCAGAACAAACTAAAAACTCGGGGTGGAATTCCATCAAAAATAGTCAAAAATGGTCCTATTTTGGAAAACATTCAAGAAGGAAAAGATGTAGATGTAACCATCTTTCCCTCTCCATTATGGCATGAAAAAGACGGTGGAAAATACATAGGAACTGCCGATCTTGTGATCACTCAGGACCCTGACACCGGCTGGGTAAATGTAGGTACCTATCGTTCTATGATTCACACCAAAAACGAGGTAGGGATGCTGGCTTCTCGTGGTAAACATGGCCGGGAACACATGGAAAAATACCACGATCGTGGTGAACCGTGCCCAGTCGCAATTGTTTGCGGTGTCAATCCCGAGTTATATTGGGCATCATCTGTCGAAATACCCCATGGTGTCTGTGAGTATGATTTTGTGGGGTGGTGGCGTGGAAAACCAGTCGAAGTTATACAGAGCCAATTAACTGGACTTCCAATCCCTGCGAACGCCGAAATAGTACTTGAGGGTCATATCCCTCCTAATAAAACCAGGTTAGAAGGCCCTTATGGAGAATTTCTTGGTTATTATGCAGGGGGTGAAAAAGAAGAAATGGTAGTTGATGTAGAGAAAATTTACCACCGAAATAATCCTATTTTGACTGGTTCTCCCTCTGCTAAACCCCCTGCAGAAGAAACTTATTTCAGGTGTCCAATTCGAGCCGCAAACATAGCAAACGCCCTCGAGGAGTTGGGTGTACCTGGCATCAAAGATGTCTGGTGCGACCCCGCTGGAGCAACCCGACTATGGGTCGTAGTCTCGATAAAACAAGAGTACGCGGGCCATGCAAAACAAGTAGGCCAATTAGTCAGTCAAATGCCCCAGAACGTATTCTTGGGAAAATACATCATCGTTGTCGACGAAGACGTCGACGTTTTCGACCAATCAGATGTCATCTGGGCCCTTGGAACTCGCGTCCACCCACCCCGGGATATTCATATAGAAGACTACACCCTGGGAGCCAGTTACGATCCTATTCCTTATGATTACATTTACCCAGGTGGTAGAGGATCTCCTGAAAAAGGATACTATAACGCTAGGGTCGTTATCGACGCCACGAAATTATATGAAGCCCGTGATGAATATCCCGAAGTTGTCCGGGTCAGTCCTGAATTACGCGAGAAAGTTTCTAAAAAATTCCCTGGCCTCTTCGACAATTTGCAATAGTGGGAGGAGCAGGATTTGAACCCGCGGACTCCTACGAGATCGGATCTTAAGTCCGACGCCTTTGGCCTGGCTTGGCTATCCTCCCCTTTATATCTTTACTCTCTACCAGAAAAATGACTTTCGTTAGCCAAATGTTGTCACGTCTTTCAATACTATCTCTTCTAGAGGCCTATCTTGTGGATCTGTGTCTACCCCTCCAATCTCTCTAAGTACTTCGATTCCTTCTACTACTTCTCCAAACACCGCATGCTTTCCATCGAGCCATTCGCACGGAACTAGGGTTATAAAAAATTGAGACCCATTCGTATTCGGTCCACTGTTCGCCATACTTACCATTCCTTCTTTATGATGTGTTAGATCTTCATGGAACTCGTCGGCAAATGGATACCCTTCAATCCCCAGATTCGATGGCCCTCCTGTTCCATTCCCATAGGGGCATCCCGTTTGGATCATAAAATTCGCAATTATTCTATGAAATTGAATATCCTCATAAAACCCCATCCCTGCCAATTTCTTAAAACTTTTAACAGTGTTTGGGACTTTATCCTCAAATAATTTTATCTTAATATCACCCTTTGTCGTATGTAACACAGCCTCTGTTGCCATACTCTTATCTCCCCCCTCCTGATCTAAAATACGTTCGCTTTTGTCCTCTGATTCATCTCCCTCCTGTTGTGACTCTATACAACCCACTAGTGCCATTGGGATCATCAATACCTTCGAGAGAAACAATCGTCTTTGCATTTCTACTATGTCAATGTTCGCCAAATAAAATTAATCTTAAGAAATTCTTACTCGAATATGTTTGTCATTTCGCGATCGAATATATCATCGGCCCCAACACGAGTAAAATAATCCCCAAATATCCAAAGTAAACATCCCCTCCCCCCAATGACGGGGCAAGTGTTAGCAATAACCCAAATATACTCACATTTATCCCCGTTATTTTTCTAGATCCAAAGACAAACCCAACTGGGAGTGATAGGATGAACATGGCCAATATCACCTGGCCAAGATTATAATTGACAAGAAAGTCGTCTAGTAGTGGCATTGGTACCAATATACTCATTACATCCTATCCTTCGTTGCCACTCTTTAACTTTCCGTTACTTTGTGCTTCCATTTCCTCAAAAATGTTATTCAAAATCCAATGACAACGAATTGATGCAGTACCGCTTACCTGTCGGTTTTGGACCATCATCAAATACGTGTCCTAGGTGCCCTCCACAATTTGAACAAGTGACCTCTGTTCTATTCATACCATGGCTCAAATCTGAACACAAATTTACACTTCCTACAATAGCATCCATAAAACTTGGCCATCCTGTACCCGATTTAAATTTTTCCGACGAATCGAACAACTTCGATCCACACCCGGCACATGTAAATATACCTTCTCCTTCTGTTTTCAGATGTGCTCCACTAAATGGAGCTTCGGTTCCCTTTTCTCTTAAAATGTGATACTGTTCCTTCGTTAAAATTTCTTTCCACTCTTCGTTAGATAAATTTTTTTTAACACCTTTTTCATCCATGTATGCCTATTTCTTCCATGCTGTCAAATAACTTCTGCACACGCGTTTCAATGTCATTCCGAATCTCTCTGCGTCCTTCTATACTCGCCGATCCTGAATCTGCCAAATCCCATACTATAACCTCTGTATCGATCTATTTTCTTAACCCTTTTATTTAGAACAAAAACAATGGGCCCACTCGGATTTGAACCGAGAACCTCCACCTTATCAGAGTGGCGCTCTACCTGGTTAAGCTATGGGCCCCGAAACCTATCTACTGTTTCGAGATGGGGGTCAACATGCTAAAAGTTTATCTTCTCCATTCAGCTAATACTGATCCTTTCTTTCTCCTTTTTTAATTATATAAATATTATCTCCAAACGAAGATTTGTTTTGAACCATCCGTTCCACTCTTCCCTTAATTCCCAGACGTATTGGATATCTCGTTGGTGGCAATACTAGTATAAATCCTATTAAATCTGTCACCAACCCTGGGGTCAATAGACACACTCCAGCCACTATGATGAGAATTCCATCTATAATCTGATCAGTTGGGCTCTCTCGAGTTTCCAACTTTCCGAGCAATTTCTGTATTGTATATGTGCCTTCCGATCGAACCAGTAATAATCCTATAAATGCAGTTATAATTACAACAGATGCCGTTACAAGTAAGCCGACCATTTCTGCCACTCGGATTAACAAAAAAATATCTACCAAAGGTACTAATAATAACATGACCCACCGATATCTTACCATAGTTATGTTTTTTTGATTTCCCCCCGCAAACTCCCCATTGTCGCAATTCTTTCTGCATAGGCATCATGCTGGTGTATGGATTCATCATTAGATTGATTCATCGTAACAATCACTTCATCATCCAGATGCTCAAATTTATCAACCACTTTCTTTGCCATATTGCGCACACAATCCTCTACAAATTTAGCATTGAGATGTGCGTGATATGTCATATAGTCTTCGTCCGGTCTTTTAGCCAAATTAAAAATCTTTGCACTCATACTATCCCGTGCCACTTCGATTAGATCAATCACATCTATTTTCGATGAATCTTTACTCTCCATTTTGAGAGTCGCATGCCCCCTTTGCGAGTGTCCAGCTTGTGGTACTTCTTCTAAAAATTCCTCAACTTCTTTTTCCCCCAGTCCCAAACTGGATAGCTTCTCTCTCGCCCTTCTGGACATCATTTCTTGAGAACATGGGCACACAGTGATACCTGTCACTACCGCTCCAATTTCTTCATATCCTTTCTCCTCTTCAGAAACCGCTTTTGCAATTATAATTGCAGTATTCTGAGTTCTCTTTTTAGTCATTGGGGTTTCTTCTCGAATGGCAAATTCGGCCTCCATACTCACTTCTGCACGAGTCGTGTACGTGTGTTTATCAAGCAATAAATCTGCAGCCACTTTGCATATATCTTCAATCCTCAGTGTTCTCTTTTGAATCGCGATTTCAAGTATCTCATCTATTACTTCCATATTGCGACTCATATCTGCCCCTTTTCTAAATCCTGGTAGGTCTACCAAAGCCTCGAATGTGGCCATCAATACATATGGTCTGTCTCCGCCCCTTTCTATCTCTATGAGTTTCTTAACCCCTTTAACGCCCACTCTATTCAGCCCCACTTCTATTTCAGGTTTTGTAGCCTGTACGTCCGGTAATTCCTGCCTCTTCATCCATCTATCATTCTACTAGCATATTACATATACATTATCATCTTCTACTACCACTTCATATGTTTTCACATAAATTTGTGAATCCCCAATATGCTCTCCCGTTTCAAGCTTAAATTCCCACCCATGCCATGGACATGCTATTGTCGGAACTGAAGATATGATCTCTTCAATTCTATTCCCAGGTCCCCTCCACTCCGCTTTGATTTCTTTCTGTATTTGGCCATTACACACCGGACCACCTCTATGTGGACATGCGTTTTCCACTGCATAGTATTCCCCATCAACATTGAAAACTCCTATTTCTTTTCCACTTTCTGCTGATATAACTTTCCGAGTATCCAATTCCAATTCTTCTCTATGGCACACCTTTATTTTTTCAGTCATATTCCAAATACCTTCTGAGCATTTTTTCCTAGTATGAGTTCTTTTTCCTCCTCTGTTAAAAAAGGTATACTCGTAATCGCACTTGGAGGGTCATAATCCCAATGTGGATAGTCTGAAGAATATAATAATTGACTCGCCCCACCTAATTCCTCTATCGCCTTCTGGAAATATTCTGCACTTTTTGGTTCATCTAGAGGTTGCGTCCCATAGTAAAATTTAGACATATACTCTGATGGTCTCTTTGTTAGTATCGGTGCTTCCGAAGCCCGCTTAAGATATTCTGCATCTAGACGTGCCATCAATGAAGGCACATATAATATCCCCGACTCTTGGAACACAATTTTGAGACCAGGAAATTTTTCTGCCACCCCTTGAATCACTATGCTTACCAATTGGGACATATTACTCCATAAAAATCCAAGTGTATGTGTTTCTATAAATTTTTCATAACCCTTGATATAGAAATAATCCAAACTCGCGCCACCTGCATGAAATACTAGTGGTAATTTTGCATCTTGACAGGCTTCATATATTCCATCATATTTTCTATTTCCAAATGGAGGTTCTGGCCCTCCACAGATCATACAAGCCCCTGCAAATCCCTTTTCATTACCACATCTATCAATTAGCTCGACAGCCCGCTCTGGATCTTGATATGGCAACACTAACAATGCATATATTCCTTCCTTCGGATCCACAACCCGATCTAGCATATAATCTGCATACGCATTGGAGATTAGTTCTGGCCTTTCATCATCCCCACCAAGACGTGCAAAAGCAAGCATTTTTTGTGTAATCACAACTATGGCATCTGCCCCAACAATTTCCATTGCAGTTGGAATATCTTCCGGTACCATCTGCCCCTTGAGATATCCTACTTCATCACGTTGTATCCTCCCATACATGTAGTGATCTGGGTACCCTGATGAAGGAAACATCTTGCCCGGAGAGCGCTTGAATCTCTGTTTAAACGGATTGTTATCTGGAATATACTCTGCTAGCTCTGGTAAAGATTCCAAATAGTGCGCATCACTATCTACAATGTAATGATTAGTCATACCTGCATTAGCGATTGCTCACATAAAAACCGTCCCACTCCTTTATGTTCCACAATAATAACACTAATCAGACATCCTTTTCAAGATTCAGGTATATTACTACCACATAATCTGATGGATTGGAGACTTTATCAAAAATGAATCCCGGAGATCACGTCCGCGTTTCCCAAAATGGTTCTTCGTATGAAGGAATCTTATTACCTTCCACAAACGATCAATATCTAATCCTAAAACTATCTGGAGGTTACAATGTTGGGGTCTCTTCTAAAGGGGCATCTGTAGAAATTATCAGCCCAAACTCTGCCCAATTTTCTCCCCCTGAAAATAAGTCCGATGATGTCTCAAATATCATATTCGATAAGAACCTTCCTACCATCTCTCTAATCACCACAGGAGGAACGATCGCATCCACTATCGACTACCGAACCGGGGCTGTAACTTCTCAGTTCGATGTAACTGATATACTGCGATCTATACCCGATCTATCTGGTCTCGCCAACTATCGTGGAAAAATTGTCGCTAATATTTTGTCAGAGAATATGACACCATCAATTTGGCAGGATCTCGCAAAAGCAATATTTGAAGAAATAGAAGCAGGGGTCGACGGTATCATAGTCATGCATGGTACTGACACAATGCAATACACGGCAGCTGCGATTTCTTTTATGATTTGCACTCCCGTACCCATAATTTTCACAGGAAGCCAACGATCTTCTGACCGGCCATCTAGTGATAACCTAGTCAATGTAATTTGCGCGGTCGAAGCCGCAAAATCTACCTGTGCTGAAGTTTTAATTTGCATGCACTCAAACGACTCCGATAACCATTGCTCTCTCCACCAAGCAACTAGGGCAAGAAAAAATCACACTTCGAAGCGAAGTGCCTTTGCAACAATAGGAAATCTACCTCTCGGGGAAGTCAATTATGATACTCGCAGCGTTACTTACCGGAGGGATCACCATAAACGTGGAGAATTAAAATCTTCTCTAAAACCCGATCTAGATTTCAATGTTGAATTGATCAAATATACTCCCGGAATGGATTCCAAACTACTCGACGCCTGTTCAGAGAAGTCTGGTATAGTAATCGAAGGAACTGGCTTAGGCCACATTCACACAGATTTCATCCCTCACCTCTCTTCCCTTATTAAAAATGGAACTCATGTTGTCATGACAAGCCAGTGCATCGAAGGCCGCGTCTGCTCTCGTGTCTACGACACAGGTAGGGATTTGCTGGACATTGGTGTAATTGAAGGCGGGGATATGCTCCCTGGAACTGCAAAAGTAAAATTAATGTGGGCACTTGCCAATACAGACGACCCATCCAAGTCAATGCAGATTTCTCTAGCAGGAGAAATTACAGAACCCTCTCGACCTTGGGATTAATTATTTATTATCCCCCGCTCATAGGGGGAATAATTGCTAGTTCATCATCATTTCCCAATGCCATTTGTGAAAATTTTTCTCCTCTCATCTCTTCACCATTACACAGCACTTGAACATGATTCAATACTCCCCCTTGCTCATTCATCACCAATTCTCTTAACTTTGGTATTTGATCGAACAGATCCTCCAGCGCATCCTCAATTGTGACCACACTCTCCATTCTTATCTCAATTTCTCTCTCCCCTGCAATCTCTGCAAAATTGGCAAAAAGTTTCCATTTCATGATGATTCACTCTACCTAAAGTAATAAACTCGCATCCAATGCTATCTGGCCCATTTCTTGAATACGATCTCGTATTTTTTTCGGAAATTCCCCTCCCTCTGTTTCACCCTTTTTAGATCCTTCTACTAAATTTCCGTCCACTGTGAGTATGGAACCTGCTTCTATTCCCAATCTCCTGGCAAGAGTCAAAATAACTGAAGTCTCCATCTCAATAGATAGCAATCCCGCATTCTCCCATATTTTCACATACTCCTCCGTCTCTGCATAATATGCATCATTGGTTACTATGGCACCTATATGGAATTTATGATCCTGTTGTTTTGCCACATTCACCAAAGCAGAAACAACCTGATAATCCGAAACTGCTGGGTATACTTCTGATTCATATCTTTTTGTCGTTCCTTCTTCTTTAGCAGCCCCTGTAACTATGATAAATTCCCCCGTTTTAATCTCCCTTTGAAGTGCACCTGTTGTTCCTACTCTGATTATTTTCTTCACCCCAACCTTACAAAGTTCTTCAACGGCTATCGCGGCAGATGGACAACCAATCCCTGTGGAACAAACGGTTAAACCCTTTCCTTTATAATCTATATTGCAAATTTTGTATTCTCGATTCTCAGAAATAACTTCATATTCATCCGCCAATGCTGCAATCATCCCCACTCGATTAGGATCCCCTGGTAATAATGCAATTTCATTCAACTCCCCCTCTCCTACGAGCAAGTGTGGCTGTTTTCCCATATTCTTATTTCTATCCTCCTACTGAATATAATATCAGGTTATGCATTCCCGGACCCATACCAATTGCAATCATCACTATTAACAAAATTCTTGCATACAAAGGCTTTTCTTTTGTATAATCCACAAACAGAAAAACTAGGGCAATCGCCAATACGATCTTAACACATACAAACAACCAACTCACGCCAATAATATTCACAGTGGGGAGTGATGCACCAATGTCTAATATCATTTGGGAAATTGGGGTCTGCTCCCTAAAATTCAATATGTCAATCCCAATTGCCGTAGATATCCCATCTAGAGTCTGTCCCAAGATAACTAGTAAACCAGTGCTTCCCAACACCTTTGGAACCTCTGCACTTTTTCTTTTTATCGCCTCCCACACCAAAATAGAAACAACCAACGCAACCACTAACCCTGCGACCGACCATGCTGGATTGGACCATCCCTCTCTGGATAAAACCACCATCGTAGTGCCAAACCCAATCAATCCACTCACAGTCAGAATTTTTTCTGCAATTTGATCCTTTTTAAAGAGCAAAATCATCGACCAGACACAGCCCAATATGACAAAAGTAGTGATGTATACCGTTGGGTTCCCCAGTAGGAACGAAATAATGCGTCTGCTATCTCCTCCTGCTCCTACTACTTCTACGACTCTCAAACTCGCGCCAAATGCCATCCATGGGATCAAAGATACAATGAGATCCTCATCGATTCTTATCTCATATTTCCAAAGAACCATTGCAATTGTTCCTGCACAAATTAAGATCCCAATCAGATATGGGATCGAGGGAATTCCAAAATCTGAAGGAAGGATATATACCATACCCGTTATTATTTCGGATACCCCAAAGCCATTACGACTATGAGAATACCGTCGTGTTTTTGTCCCCCCTGATAATACATCTAATTACAATGGCCTTGTATCACATCGAAACTTATGGGTGCACCGCCAACCAAGGGGAGAGCAAACTAATTGAACAGCTCCTTCGTGACGCAGGACATCATAAAGTCGAAAACCCCGAATACGCAGATGTAGCAATTCTAAACACTTGCACTGTCATAGAAAAGACCGAACAAACAATGCTGTCTAGAGCAAGGGAATTAGAACCTCTAGTATCCGATCTGATCATTACTGGATGCCTAGCACTTGCACAGCCCGACCTCATCAACGAATCTGGAATAAATGCTCGCGTGTGTGGATGGGACGAAGTGCCTATGGCAGTTGGAAATGGGGAATGCCCCACAACTACACGAGACACGCTCCCCATCATAGATGGTGTCATTGGAATCTTACCCATCGCCCGCGGATGCATGTCTGATTGTTCTTATTGCATTACGAAAAAAGCAACAGGGAAGATAGAATCGCCTTCAATAGAAGAAAATATTTCCAAAGCTCAGAATCTAATAAAAGCAGGGGCAAAAGAAATCCGCGTTACTGGGCAGGACACCGGCGTATATGGATGGGATCTTGGCGAGCGTTTGTTGGATCAATTACTCGACGAAATCTGCGAACTCCCTGGTGATTTTCGTGTCCGATTGGGAATGGCAAATCCAAAAGGAGTCCACGGAATCTGCGAATCCCTTGCCAACGTATTCTCTAAACACGAAAAGCTCTATGATTTTATCCATGCACCTGTACAATCCGGATCTAATACCGTTTTAGGTCACATGCGGCGTCAACATCAGGTAAACGAATTTAAAGACATTGTATCTATTTTCAATCGACACCTAGATCACTGGACTCTAGCAACTGATTTCATCGTTGGATTCCCCACCGAAACAACCGAAGACCACCAACAATCACTAAACCTAATACGAGAAGTTCAGCCCGAACGAATTAATATAACACGATTTTCTAAACGCCCTGGTACTGATGCGGCAAAATTAAAAGGTCTTGGGGGAACTCTTAAAAAACAACGTTCATCTGAGATGACACAACTTAAACTCGAAATAACCTCCCAGGCATACCGATCTATGATTGGAACTCGCCACACTCTTCTTGCAGTTGAGCCCGGAACCAATGGCTCTATGAAGTGTAGGGATGAGGCATATCGCCAGGTAATCATAAAGGATTTTGAAGATTATGGAATTACCCCTGGAACGTTCATACCGTCGCAGATAGTTTCTTCTGAACACGTTTATGCGTTCGCCGAACCCGTGTAGTTCATTTTCATTCTTTATAAATTTGTTTTCCCAACTCGTAAAACATATTCCCCACCAATGATTGTCCACCATCTGCAACTAGTACTTCTCCTGTGACCACCCCTGCCGCAGGAGAACATAGGTATAGCACTTGCTGGGCCATTTGTTCCACACTAGCTATTCCTCCCATAGGGATGCTATTCTCCAATCTATTAACTATCGCTTCATCTCTCAATAAATTATCTCTTACACCCTCTGTCAATACCACTCCTGGACACATGGCATTCACTCTTATGTCGTACTTTGCCCATTCAAGTGCTAGTGTCCTTGTCAAATTGAGAACACCCGCTTTGGCAGCACCAGAATGGCCAACATACGGCGCCGCATTCCACGCATAATTAGCAATTATATTTACAATTGATCCGCCATTTTTCTTTAACAAAGGAAAGCATTTTTTGGAAACTCTAAATGTTCCATCTAGTACTATATCTACAACAGCTCTCCACCCATTTTCACTAAGGTCTTCTATCGGACAAAAAAAGTTCCCCGCGGCATTGTTCACTAATATATCCATATTCCCCCATTCTCCCCCAATAAAATCCACCGCTCCGTCTACGCTCGATTCTTCTCTGACATCCATGACCTTCCACAGTATTGATTCTCCTGTTAGTTCCTTCAATTTTTCCGATGCCAATTCTAATCGTTCAGCATTTCTGGATGCTATAAAAACATCTGCTCCATGTTCTAAAAAAGATCTTGCGAACCCAAGACCCATCCCCGTTGCACCCCCTGTTATAAACACTTTTTTTTCTTCAAATAGTTCCTCTTTAAACACACTATCATTCATGCATATCACCTCTTAATAACAATCTAGCCTCTCCTCAGACATAAAGACCCAGCATGAACCTCACTTGGCTCTTTGCAAAAAATTCCAACCTATTCACTAACCCAAATTGATTTTTCTTCCCCTTTATTTTCGACTCCCTCTTGCTTCGCAAATGCGGCGTGCAGTTTTCGATATGTTTCTAGCATACCTTCTACGACGATTTTAGTATCACTTAAAATCGGCATAAAATTAGTATCCCCCTCCCACCTTGGAACAATATGAGTATGCATATGCTCATTAATCGAACCCCCGCTTCCCTTTCCCAAATTTAAACCTGTATTGAATCCTTGCGGACTAAATGCAGTTTCTAACGCTTTTAATGCTCTCACTTTTAGCCGGGAATGGGAAACTAACATCTCTTCATTCAGTTCTGTTGGAGATCCTACATGTTCCTTGGGAATCACCATCACATGCCCTGGATTATATGGATAATTATTCAAAACAACATACGTATATTCATCTTCAGCAATTACTCCAAATTCCCTATCTTTCCCTTTTTTGTATATTTCGCAAAATACACATCCATCAGAAATTTCTTTCCAATCCTGTCTAGAAACCCACTCCATTCTCCACGGGGTAAAGATTTGGTCCATGAATGGCAGTATATCAGAGAAAGCTTTAGTCTATCTCTCCTCTTTTCTATTCTGTTGTTATCTCGCACCCATTCTTTGTCACAATCACCGTGTGCTCCGCTTGACTCACTAGTTTGTTTTTTTGCTCCCTCAAAACCGGATAACCTCTAATAATTCTTGCCATTTTTAATCTCTGTAAAGCAATTTTCCCTTGTGATTCTTCCACCCATCTCGCAGCAAAAGGAAGCGTCTTATATCTATCTTCAATCAATGCAACGAGTTCTCTTGATCTTCTTCCCCTGACCGAGCGCTTTTGAATTAAAGAAAATATCTCTTCTTTACCACCTTCTGTTACTTTTCCTCCTCCTTCTGTAGCAAAAGGTTCAATCGCCACGACATCTCCAATTTCCAATTCCACTCCCGTTTCAATAGCACAGTTAGGAATGTTTGGTCCTATATGCGCATCGTACTCGCCCACACCATGGCCTGAAAGGTTGATTATCGAATTATATCCCATTCTATCAATTTTTGATTCTATTACTTCTCCTATTTTTCCAACATTCACACCGGGCTCTATCAAATCTAACGCAGCTTTTAGTGCTTCCTCTGCAGCCTCCACAAGTTTTGGATTCCCCGATAGATCCACAGTTTTGGCAGCATCTGCGATCCATCCATCAACATGAACTCCTATATCCAAGCAGATCATTTCCTCCCCGAATTTGGTTTTTTCATCCATACCCGGTGTCGAGTGAGAAGCTTCTTCATTTATACTTATATTTACTGGAAATGCTGGTTCTCCTCCCAATTCCCGAATTCTATTTTCTGCAAACTCTGCCACTTCCAAATGAGTCACACCCACTTCAATTCTCTTCACCGATTCCGAAAGTGTCTCCGCAAGAATTTTCCCCGCAGCGCGATGTTTCTCGTATTTTTCAGATTTAAGATCTACTTCTTCCACAACCCACTTCCTATATATTTTTCATTATTTCCTGCAGACTTATACTTCGTCTTTACCGACTAAAACAGCATTCACCTGCCCGGTCTGTCCGGGTCTAGATGTTACCCTGGCTCTTCCTTCACTGGTATCTATTATTGCACCCTTTGTAATCACATTCCGACGGACGTAATTCAAATTAGCTGCATTCGAAACTACATTCTCTATGGTAGCTGTCATTGATTTTTCCCCATCCGAGACGGTGACCTTGTCAACCGACAATGCCCTAACTTTTTGTGATTTACTCCTCGAATTGAATATTTGTCTCCGCGTCTCTCCAATATTGGTATTTGCCGGCAGCCGACCAAGTTCTGATTTTCTCTTTTTCCGGAAAGAACTCAACCGTCCACCTGTTCGTTTTCTCTTCGAACGGCCTTGAAACTGCATACAACAATCGAATCCCGCGATATATTAAAATGAAGCGGTCGGACTTTTCTGATCAATCAATAAAAATACTTACACAATATCCACCTGATTTTGTTTTACAATCTTCTCCTCTCCCACTCGACATCTGTCCGATATGTTTCTAATGTGTGGCGTACATTGTGTCTTTAATGACTTTCTTTGAACTACTTGCTAATCGGATTAATTCTATAGGTAGTATCTTATGCATAGGCCTCGACCCCGACCCTACCCGCCTCCCTCCTCACCTCCAAGACGAAGATCTGCCACTTTGGAGTTTCAATCGACGTATCATTGATGCGACCCATTCTTACGCAGCTGCATACAAACCAAATGCAGCTTATTATGAACATCCCGATGGGTGGGATTCTTTAGTAGAAACAATAGCATATGCCCATGGAAAAGGAGTCCCTGTTATTTTAGATGCAAAAAGAGCAGACATAGGAAACACGGCACACCAGTATGCAAAATTACTCGATATGGCAGACGCAATAACTGCAAATCCCTATATGGGTATTGACTCTCTAAGCCCATTTTTATCTAGACATAGTGCGGGCGTTTTCATATTGTGCCGAACCTCCAATCCTGGTGGGTCTGATCTACAAAATCTAAAATTATCTTCTGGAATGCATCTCTATGAACACGTTGCTCTACTTGCAAACAGTTGGAATGAACAAGGCAACGTTGGTCTCGTAGTTGGTGCAACCAACCCCGATGAATTACAACGTGTAAGAAACCTCACCCCCGACCTCCCCTTCCTTGTCCCTGGTATCGGAGCCCAGAAGGGAGATACAGAGTCCGCTGCAAAATATTGTTTATGTTCTAGTAACGCAGGATTGGTTAGTGCTTCTAGAAGTATTATTTTTGCAGGAGAAGGGGATAATTTTGACAAATCCGCTGCCGAAGCAGCAAAACGGGCTAGAAATCTACTAAACCAATTTCTAAAGTAACTCCCACATTCATGAATATTGTGCCAATGCGTTTGACCCTCTAACTTCCTTCAAGTTTTTGTAACCTGCCACACCAATAGTGCTCTCCAATTCTGCAAGTAGATTCCCAATTATTTCATAGACTCCCTGCTCTCCAGCAAGTGTAAGTCCATATGCATAGGGACGACCGATTTGCACAGCTGTTGCCCCTAGTGCCAACGATTTGAATACATCCGCTCCGCTCCTAACTCCACTGTCGAATAAAATTGGAATCTCTCCACCCACTACCTCAGAAATTCTTCCTAGTGCACCCGCGGCGCCAATTGCCCCATCAATCCGCCTCCCCCCGTGCGAAGACACTACTATTCCCTCCACTCCTATGTCCAATGCCATTTTTGCATCTTCGGGATGCAATACCCCTTTCAATACAATTGGAATGTCTACAACTTCTCTAAGTTTCTCAATACCATCCCACGTGAGACTATCATTATATTTATATTTAGATTTTATTAATTGAGTTGTTTTTTTATCAGCAGAGTCCCAATTATCAACCTCAATTCCTAATGCATCTGCCACTACCGGATCTGAAAGAAATATGGCCTTAGGGGCATCTTTATCTGTGGACCATTCACTGTTCACACTGTAATTGGTCTCCATGGATCTTGGCTGCCATGCCCCGCGTTGACCGTCTAGCGTGATGAAGATCGCATCATATCCTGCCTTTTCCGCTCTAGATGCAAAACTCGCCGTAACTTCCCATTCATTTATCCAGTATAGTTGAAAAAATTTAGTCATATTTCCCATGACTTCTGCAACCATTTCTAGAGGTGTAGAGGACCAGGTGCTCAATGTTATCGGGACATCCTGTCTACTCGCTGCCCTTGCAGTACCCAACTCTCCATCTTGGTGGTACATCCTTTGGGATCCTATTGGTGCAAGTACTAGTGGAGTTGGTAGTTTCTTCCCAAATAGCTCAATTCCCATATCTATTTTTGAGACATCCCTCAATATTCGAGGAACAATTTGATACCGATCAAGTTCTCTTCTATTAGAAGCCATCGTCTGTTCTGCACCCGCACCCCCCGACGTATATTCATATGGTCCTGGACGAAGCTTCTTTTTTGCCTCCTGTTCCAACTCCTGAAAACCTATTGGAATCGATTTTCCCTCCCCCGAAATTTCTTTCCTTCGTTTTTTATAAAATCCTCCTTTTTCTGAATTAGTATCTTTCATTACTATTTTTTGTATTTACAACATATATATCCCTCCCTCTCAAAAAGTACTATTGATGAAACCCATTCCAATTTCCAATCGATATTTATATTCGATTTTAATTATTTTCACATTGACTTTCATAGTTCTAGCCTCTCAACAATCCGTCCAAAACTTAAGCAGATTTTTGAATATTATAGGATTTATTCTTGCCATTTTTGTCTATCTAGATATGCGATATTTACAAAATCAACACAATGTCACTTTCAATGTAAAAATACTAGGGCATCCCATTCCCGAACCCTTGCTCCAATCTATCTATTGCATATCTATATTTCTGGGAATGGGGGCATATGTTCCAGTCGTTATCGCATATGTCTTCCATAGACGATCCATTTTACAGAATAATTAATAGACTTCCCCCCTCTCCATGCGAAAGCCGGGATTCGAACCCGGGTTGTGACCTTGGCAAGGTCACGTGATCCCACTACACTACTATCGCCAGTAGCAAATGTCAACTTTGTTATACATAAAAAGCTTACGAACGATGATTCTGATTCTCCCCCTTCTCTCTCCCAAAACTCTTAAAACAAATTTCATAGTTTTCTCAAACCCACCTTAAAATAGTATTTCCATGCGACTGCGGCACATGGCGTGTACCAAAGCGCCACCCTTATACGGGCGGAGATCAGAAATTATCGCTACAGTCTAGTGGTATGATAACTAAGACGATGCAATGACTCGAACAGTTCTCATACCTTCTTCGCTCACTCGGGAAACTGAGAATATGCGAATGGCGACTCTGAAACTTGGCTACATAGCCCGTGCGGCTGCCATTTTCAACATAGATCGCCTTTGCATTTTTCCGGACCTCCCTGGTGAAGGCGATTTAGGTATGGAATTTATCAGCACCGTTCTGGGATACGCTGTGACTCCTCCACATCTTCGCAAGGAAATATGGGGGCAGCGCCCAGAATTGGCTTATGCTGGAGTCTTACCACCTCTTAGAATTTTACCACAGGCCGGCTCTGGATCAGAAGATTCAGAGTCGTTAAGACAAGGAATAGTAACCCAGGTCGGACCTGATAATCGCGTTTGGGTAATTTGTGGACTGCAAAACCCAATTTCCCTAACAATCCCCACTAATATGGATATTGTAGAGGGACAACGCGTTTCTGTCAGAATATCCTCCGAAAAACCAGTCCGGGCTCGACTATTAACTGATTCTATACCAGGAATCTTAGTCGAGAACACCGATCTAGAATCTGCATTAGAATGTAATGATGCGGGAATTAGAATCGCTGCATCCCGGTATGGAACTCTACTCGAAAATAAGAACCTCGATGGACTTATTACTCGAGTAAAACGGGAGGGAATGACAGTTGCATTTGGGGCCCCCGGCAGGGGTTTGCCAACGATTCTTGGGTTAGACCCCATAGAAATACTTGAGCCAGATATCCCTGGCCCTAAGTTCGATTGTTGGCTCAATACAATTCCAAACCAAGGCAGTGAAACGGTGCGAACCGAAGAAGCAATGATAGCCTCTCTCGCATTGTTTTCACTCTAACACACAACCAATCATGCCTAGAACGCATAGACCTCGAAAAGGTTCACTCGCATTTGGCCCCCGGAAACGCGCGGCGGATCACGTCCCGCGATTTAATTCATGGCCAGAAGGCGACAATGAGCCGAGACTCCAGGGTTTCGCGGGATATAAAGCCGGAATGACACACATAGTTGCAACAAATGATCAGCAACATTCTCCTCTTTTTGAAATGGAACAAACATTCCCCGTAACCATCGTTGAGACCCCTCCTATGCATGCTATTGCCGTTCGAGCATATGAACAAACCCCGTATGGACTCTATCCTTTAACCGAAGCATGGGTCGGCGATTATCATGAAACATTGAGCAGATCTTTATCTCCTCCTAAAAAATCCAAATTAGATGAAACGGAGAAAACACTAAGAGAATTATCTGATCAGAATAAAATCGAAGACATACGGATGATAACTCACACCCTTCCATCTTCGCTATCTGGAGTCCCGAAGAAAAAACCAGATTTAATGGAAACAAGAATTGGTGGGGGCTCTATTTCTGAACGATTGGATTTTGCAATTAATCTCTTACACGATGGCGGAATCCACAACGTGAGCGATATTTTCTCTGAAGGCGATTACCTTGATGTATCAGGCATCACAAAAGGAAAAGGGACACAAGGACCTGTCAAACGTTGGGGGGTTCAAAAACGGAAAGGGAAACACTACCGCCAAGGGTTCAAACGACGTATCGGAAATCTCGGACCTTGGAATCCCTCTCGCGTACGATCTACTGTACCTCAACAGGGTCAAACCGGTTACCACCAACGCACAGAATATAACAAACGTCTCGTTTCTATCGGAAATGCAGATGAGGCATCTGTATCTGGTGGATTCGTAGGTTATGGAGAAGTTAATGGTCCGCATATACTCGTACATGGTTCTCTACCCGGTCCTCAAAAACGTCTATTGAGATTCCGACCAGCAATACGACCAAATAGGCTTAATTCGCCCATTGAAATTCATCATATTTCCAAAGCATCAAATCAAGGATAATTTACTATGAAAGCTACACTATTCAATCTTAAAGGAACTAAAGAAGGAACGGTAGATCTTCCCTCGACTTTCAATACCCCTTATCGTCCAGATTTAATTCAAAAAGCTGTAGTAGCCTCTCAGGCAAACCGAAAACAACCTTATGGTTCCGATCCATTTGCTGGGAAAAGAACTTCTGCAGTGTCTTTAGGTACTGGACGTGGACTTGCACAGGTTCCTCGATCCAATGGACGAGGAAGAAAATCACCAAACACGAACAGTGGTAGAAGATGTCACCCTCCCAAATCTACCAAAGATTATTCTTTAAAAATAAATGACAAAGAACGACGATTGGCAATTCGAAGCGCCATTGCCGCAACAGCAAACGTAGACCTAGTCCGTTCTAGAGGACACAACTTCGATGATAAAATCGCTTTACCCATTGTGTTAACTGATGATCTTTCTAATTTAACAAAAACAAAAGAAGTCATCGAAGTCTTCAACAATATTGGGATCTCTTCCGATCTCGACCGATCCGCTTCACCAAAAGTCCGTGCAGGACGAGGAAAAACTAGAGGCAGAAAGTACAAACGTTCTAAATCTATCCTGTTAGTTACTTCTGGAAAAGCACTTTCAGCTGCACAGAATGTCCCTGGAGTCGATGCAGTAACCGCTAGCGAAGTTAATACCGAAGATCTAGCACCTGGGACTCATGCTGGGAGATTAACAGTATGGACTGAAAGCGCTATTAAAGAGGTGGAAAACAAATGAATGTTTTACTTTACCCTCTGATAACTGAGAAAACAATGGACTCCATCGATTTCGAAAACAAATTAGTATTCATAGTAGATCTCAGTGCTTCCAAACCTGAAATCAAACAAGCAGTTGAAGATCACTATGGTGTATCTGTCACTAAAGTAAATACTCAAATAACAATGAAAGGAACCAAAAAAGCAACAGTACAATTATCCGCCGAAGACGACGCCCAAGATGTAATATCTAGAGTGGGGGTATTCTAATTATGGGACGTAGAATTCAAGGACAGAGACGTGGAAGGGCTGGGACTTCTGGAAGTTCCACTTTCAAAGCCCCTTCTCATAAATACAAAGCAAATCTTACTCATAAATCTACCCCAACCGATTCTGATACTGTCCAAGGAACTGTAGTTGATATCGAGCACGATCCAGCAAGAAGTGCCCCTGTCGCACTTGTGGAGTTCAACGATGGCGACCGCCGCTACGTCCTCGCCCCCGAAGGAATTGCAGTTGGAGATTCCATCGCAATTGGAATATCTGCAGAAATAAAACCAGGAAATACTTTACCCCTATCAGAAATACCCGAAGGCCTTCCTGTTTGCAACATAGAATCCAGACCTGGTGATGGAGGAAAATTCGTCAGATCTAGTGGTGTAAGTGCCACTTTGATTAGTCATGATGTTCATGCTGCAATGGTCAAATTACCCTCTGGTGAAATCAAACGATTAAATCCTAGATGCCGTGCAACCATTGGCGTCGTAGCAGGAGGTGGAAGAACTGAAAAACCATTTGTTAAAGCTGGTAAAAAATTCCATAAATTACGTGCAAGAGGCACGAAATACCCTCGTGTAAGGGGCGTTGCAATGAATGCATGCGATCACCCTTTCGGAGGAGGTGGAAGGCAGCACCCTGGTCGTCCAAAAAGTGTCGCAAGAGGCGCTCCACCTGGACGAAAAGTTGGTGCAATTGCTTCTAGAAGAACTGGTAGAGGTGGTTCTAGATGAACAATAAGGTAGATTACCTCACTGGCCAAGAAGGAGAATTCACATATCGTGGATACACAACTGAACAGTTACAAGCTCTTAGCATTGATGAGGTAGCAGAATTACTCCCTGCAAGAGCTCGAAGAACTCTTAAACGAGGACTTTCAGTGGAGCATGAAAAGTTACGTGAAAAGGCGAGTAAGAGGGATCCCGTATCCACCGCAAGCCAACCCATAAGAACACATATTCGTGATATGCCCGTTCTACCCGAATTCATCGGATTAACCTTTGCCGTTTACAATGGACAAAGCTTCAAACGCGTGAAAATTGAGGAAGATATGCTAGGATATTACCTTGGGGAATTCCAACTAACTCGAAATAGGGTTAAACATGGACAAGCTGGTGTAGGTGCAACCAGGTCCTCAAAATTCGTACCACTTAAATAAAATCATGGGAATCAACTATTCAGTCCAATCCGACCAAAACACAACCGCTAGGGCGATAATCCGCAACCAACCAATCAGTCCAAAACACGCGCGAGAAATATCCCGGGCAATTAAAGGAAAGACCACGTCTGATGCTGTCTCCTATTTGGAAGACGTAATAGATAAGAAACGATCTATTCCCTTCCGAACTCATAATAGTGGCGTAGGGCATAGAAAGGATATTATCGGATGGGATGCCGGAAGGTATCCTGAAAAGGCTTCTCGAGCATTCTTAAATTTAATAACCAATGCTATGGGGAATGCAGACAATAAAGGACTAGATTCCCCCTCCATGAAAATAATGCATGTAGCCGCGCATAGAGTTGGAGTCCGACGTGGCAGAAAACCCAGGGCGTTCGGCCGTGCCACCCCTTGGAACACAACCCTAGTAGATGTTGAACTAATTTTGGAGGCTGATTCTTAGATGGCAGACGAACATCAATTCATAGAAAAAGGTCTGAAAAACTCTCAAATAAATGAGTACCTAGAGTCTACACTTCAACGTGCGGGTTATGGGGGTATGGAGATAGCTAAGACCCCCATGGGGACTCAAATCGTACTCAAAGCAGAAAAACCCGGAATGGTAATTGGGAAAAGTGGCAAAAAAATACGTGAGATAACTGCAGCTCTCAAAGCCAATTTCGATCTAGATGATCCTCAAATAGATGTACAAGAGATCAACGAACCTGATCTGAACGCACAAATAGTCGCTGATAGACTGGCCAACGCATTGGAACGTGGCTGGTATTTCCGAAAAGCAGGTCACACAACAGTAGATCGAATTATGTCATCAGGGGCACTAGGTGCTGAAATCGTTTTATCCGGAAAAGTTACTGGGGCACGTGGCAGAGTTGAAAAATTCAATCGTGGGTATATCAAACATAATGGTGAACCTGCCGCAGAAATAGTCGATCGGGGCCAATCAGTGGCAATACTCAAACTAGGTACTATTGGAGTAAATGTAAAAATAATCCCTCCTGGTGCACAATTGCCCGACGATTTCAGAATCCTTGACACAATTCCTGGTGAAGAAGAATCAACTGACTCCGAATCTGGTCCAGAAGCCGAGGCAATAGATGATCTATTGGCGCCAACACTCGAATCCACAGAACCTACAGAACCTACACATGATTCTGACCCTGCCCCTGCTATAGAAGAAATAATAGTGGAAAAAGAGGAACAATCTCCTCCTAAAGAAGAAATCAATCTCAAACTAACAGACCTCCCCGGTGTCGGCCCCTCAAAAGCCCAAGCACTTGAAGAAGCAGGATTCGGTACTAT